>MIDV01000014.1:5745-14703 GCA_001830245.1 Lysobacterales bacterium RIFOXYA1_FULL_69_10
CGCCCGACGGCGACGCCGACCTGGACGATGACGAGATCGCCGGCTTCCGGGTGGTGCCATGCGGCGACTGCGACGGAATGCTGAAGCCCGACGTCGTCTTCTTCGGCGAGAACGTCCCGCGTGAGCGCGTCGCGCGTGCCGCCGAGGCGCTCGCGGACGCCGACGCGATGCTGGTCGTGGGCTCGTCGCTGATGGTGTATTCCGGGTACCGCTTCGCCCGCGCGGCGCGCGAGGCCGGCAAGCCGTTGGCCATCCTCACCCGCGGCGTCACCCGTGCCGACGCACTGGCTATCCTGAAGATCGACGCCGATTGCGCGCAGGTGCTGTCCGGGGCGTGGTAACCGGCCCGTCGGGTGCAGGTGCTACGTGCTCAGGCCGATGCGTCTTGCGCCACGCCCTCGCTGCGCGCGGCCACCAGGAGGCGGTCGCGGCCGGTGCTCTTGGCGCGGTACAGCGCCTCGTCGGCGCGGCGCAGCATCGACGAGAGGTCCTCGCCCGGCTGCCGTTCGGCCAGGCCGCCGCTGAGCGTGCAACCCAGTGCCTCCTGCGCCAGCGCGAAGTCCGCGCGTACGCGCTCGGCGAATCGCCAGGCTTCCTGCAACGACGCCGTACGCGCCAGCACCACGAACTCCTCGCCACCCAGGCGCGCGGCGATGTAGTCCTTGCCCTGGCGGCTGCGGATGATCCGGCCCAGTTCGGCCAGCGCGTCGTCGCCGGCCTGGTGGCCGTGGGTGTCGTTGACCTGCTTGAAGTGGTCGATGTCCAGGAACACCAGGCAACCCGGTCGTACGCGCACGCGCCCACCCATACCGCGTCCCAGCGACTGCGCGGCCACCGCCTCCCACCCGCTGCGGTTGAGCAGCCCGGTCAGCGGATCGGTCCGCGCCTGCCACCACAGGTTCATGCTCTGCAGGTAGGCACGGGCCGCGAATTCCGACCGGTAGCGGCGCAGCATCCAGCCGAAGCCCAGCGTCGCGAACACGTACAGCCAGTACATGGCCTCGCCCGATGCCGGTGCCCCGTGCAGTTCAATCCGTACCAGGCTCAGCAGCAGCACGACGGCCACGAACAGCGCCATCGCCCGGCGCCGCACCAGCAGCGCCAGCATCGCGATCGGCAGCATGTTGAACAGGCCGGTGCGGAACGCGAGCTGCGGGATCGCACCCGGCATCGGGACGGACAGGAAGACCCCCAGTACCGCCGTGTAGGCCAGCAGCACGGCCAGCCGCACGTACCAGCGCGTCTGGTACCAGACCAGCAGCGGCGTGAATGCCAACACCAGGCCCACCACCACCGACAGCGCCGGCGGATAGCCGATGCCGGCCACCCACCCCAACGCTTCCAGGCAGCCCAGCAGTACCAGCAGCACCGCGCCGCCCAGCATCACCGTCGCCATCGCGGGCTGGGTGACCGACACCTGCAGGTTCACCAGCTTCTTGCGATCGGCCGGCTCCAGGCGCGACCACGAGCTGCGGAACAGCGCCAGCATCGCCCGTAGCGGCGAACGCCTTTCCTGTCCCAGCAAGGGGCCGGCCACAGTGTCGTCGGTGCTCATGGTCTAGAGGTCGTGAGTTGGAACAGCGGGCCGTACGGGCGGGCAAAGAGCGCGATCATGTGCGTGGCGGCGTCAAGGCCGCGTGCGCCGCGCTGTGGGACGATGCCGCGCCGGGCGCCGCTCCGCGCCCCTTCAGGAACGCCGGAAAGGACTCCGGCGGCAACGCGGCCGAATACAGGAACCCCTGTGCCCGCGTGACGCCAAGCGCCAGCAACGCGGCGCGCTGGCGCTCGTCCTCCACGCCCTCGGCCACCACCTCCAGCCCGAGCCTCCGCGCCATGTGCACCACGGCCTCAAGGATCGCCTGGTCGAACGGGTCATCTGGCAGCGCCCGTACGAACGAACGGTCGATCTTGATCGTGTCGATCGGCAGTGCCTTGAGGTAGGCCAGCGACGAATGGCCGGTCCCGAAGTCGTCGATCGCCAGGCCGACGCCCAGCGCTCGCAACCGCGTCAGTACCGCCGCGCCGCCCACGGTGTCCATGACCGCGGTTTCGGTGATCTCCAGGCACAGCCGTTGCGGCGCAATGCGGCTGCGCTGCAGTGCGCCGGCGACGTGTTCGACCAGCCCAGCGTCGTCGAACTGTCGGGCCGACACGTTCACCCGGACCCGCAACGACGGGTCGGGCCAGCGCGAGGCCAGCTGGCAGGCGCGTTCCAGCACCCACCGGCCGACCGGGATGACGAGGTCGCTGGCCTCGATCACGTCGATGAACTCCGCCGCCGGCACCCAGCGCCCGTCGCTCTGCCAGCGCAGGAGTGCTTCGGCGGACACGCAGCAACCTGTTTCAAGGTCCACTTCCGGTTGGAAGTGCACTTCGAAATCCTGGCGCGCGAAGGCCTGGCGCAACGCGTTCTCGCGCTCGGCCGACAAGCGCAGCGATGCGACGTGGCCGGTATCGAACACCGCCAGGCGCGCACCCTCGCGACGCTGGGCACGCCGGCTCGCGAGCTCTGCGTGGTGCAGCAGTGTTTCGGGCGACCAGACGTGCAGGTCCCGCGCGAACGCGATGCCCGCGGACGCTTCGCAGCGGATGCCGGCGTCCAGCACATCGCCTTCTTCAATCGCTGCCAGGCACCTCCGGGCAAGCGGCGCGAGGGCCGCCTCCTCCAGTCCCGGCCGCGGTATCAGCAGGAACGCCTCGTTGCCGATGCGTCCCAACTGGCCGTTGGCGCCCACGGCCCGGCGCACGCGGTCACTGGCCGTACGCAGGACGCCCTCGACGTCGCCCGCGCAGGCGGCCAAGTCCAGTTGCAGGTGGATGACCGACAGCGTCGACAGGGCGCCGGGCGTGGTCGAACCCAGCGTCTGCAGCCAGTCGATCACGCAATACCGGTTGGGCAGCCGCGTGGTCGCGTCCTGCTCGGCGGTGGCCTTGATGTCGGCCTGGGCGGCGGTGCGCCGCTCGCGTTCGTGGATCAGGGCCAGGTGGTCGCCGATGCTGGCTGCGAACGCGCGCTCGGACGGCGTCCACGCGCGCGGCCCATCGACCATCTCGTGGCAGATCACGCCGACCACGCCATCGGCCGTGCGGATCGGTGCATCCATGGTGGCGACCACGCCGTGCCGCCGCAGGTAGCGGCCGAGGCAGTTCTCCGCGTGTTGCGCGTCGCCCACGTCCTCGGCATGCACCACGCGCGATCCCAGCAGCGACGCGACATACGGCGCGGCCAGGTCGAGGCGGTCACCGGGCGTGGGTTCGTGCCGGGCCTGACGCCGGTCGAAGCCGTGTATGCAGCGCAGCACGCCGGCGTCCTCGTCAACGCGCCACACGTTGACCCGGTCGACGTCCAGCGCGGACGCAGCGGTTTCCGACACCACCCGCAACACGTGCTCGTGGCAGTCCGGTGCGCGCCCGATGGCATGCGCCAGCCCGACCAGTGCCTGTTCGAAGCCTGCTTCCCGCGTCGCGTTGCCCATGAACCCCGCTGCCTGTCGAGAGAACACCCTTGGGACGCTGGACCGGCCGGCGTGAAACGGGTGCGAACCAATCACACCCTTTCCGCCGTTACGTCCGTGCACATTTCCCTGCGGACGGTAACGGCCGGGGACGTCGCGACTTTAGGCGGATGTGGCCAGCGGTCGGCACGCGGACCTGTCGGCGTGCTCAGCGCAACAGCAGGACGGGTATCGGGCAGGTCCGCAGCATCGTGGTCGTGGTGCTTCCGACGATGAGCTGGCGGATGCGGGAATGGCCGTAGGCGCCCATCACCAGCAGGTCGATGCCCTCCTCGCGGACGGCGTCGGCAATGGCGATGTCGGGCTGGCCATCGCGCAGTGACGCAGTCACCTCGAACCCGGCCACCGCGAGCACATCCCGCGCCCAGTGCAACTGCGCGCGCGGCGTCTCGCCATCCTTGCCGGCCATCAGCACTCGGATCTCCAGCCCCCGGAACAGCGGGCTGGCGGCGATCATCTCGATGCCCTTGCGGGTGGTGGCGCTGCCGTCGAACGCCACCAGCACGCGCCCGATCGGCCGGAATGCACGCGAGGCCACCAGCAGCGGCCGGTGCACGGCGCGCACGACGCGCTCCAGGTTGCCGCCGAGGTGGCCCTTGGCGAAGTCCGCATGGCCGCCGCGCTTGCCCAGTACGAACAGGCGCACGCCCGGCTCCTGTTCGGTCAGCGTGTCGACGAGGCCGCCGTGGCGCTGCCGGGTGTCGGTGTCGGTGACGCCCATGTCGGCCGCGAACCCCTTGGCCTCCTGCATCAGAAGGCGACCCTGCTCCTGCGCCAGCGCGCTGCGGCGTTCGTCCAGCTGCGCCAGCTCGCTGAGCAGGCGCTCCTGCTCGCCGAGTTCGAGGTTGCCGCTGTAGTCGGCGGCGGGCGCGACTTCCGGGTGGCGGTCCAGGACATGCAGCAATTCCAGCGGTGCCCCCAGCCGGGCAGCCGCCCAGCCGGCATGGCGGGCAACGCTTTCGGTGTAGGTCGAGCGGTCGATGGCGGCCAGCACGCGGCCTTCGGTGTGGATCAGTGGCGTGGTCATGGCGCTCTCCTCAATGGCCCGACAGGCGTTCGACGACATCGGGCTTGTCGTGCACGCCCAGCCGGTCCACCAGCGTCGCGCTGGCCTCGTTCATTCCGATCAACTCGACCTGGGTGCCCTCGCGGCGGAACTTCAGTACCACCTTGTCCAGGGCCCCCACCGCACTCAGGTCCCAGAAGTGCGCACGGCTGACGTCGATGCGCACCCGCTGCAGCACTTCCTTGAAGTCGAAGCCGGCGATGAAGGTCTCCGCGGACGCGAAGAACACCTGGCCGGTCACCGTGTAATGGCGCGCCGCGCCATCCTCGGCGGCGACCGAGCCCACGTGCAGCACGCGGCCCACCTTGCGCGCGAAGAACAGTGCCGACAGCAGCACGCCGGTCAGCACGCCCTTGGCCAGGTCGTGGGTCAGCACGGTGACGATGACGGTGGCGATCATCACGACGCTGGAGGATTTGGGGTGCGTCTTGAGGTCGCGCACCGACGCCCAGCTGAAGGTGCCGATCGACACCATGATCATCACCGCGACCAGCGCGGCCATCGGGATCTGCTTCACCCACGGCCCGGCGAACACCACCAGCAGCAACAGCACCACGCCGGCGACCAGCGTCGACAATCGCCCGCGGCCACCGGACTTCACGTTGATCACGGACTGCCCGATCATCGCGCAGCCGGCCATGCCACCCAGCAGGCCCGAAGCGATGTTGGCCACGCCCTGCCCCGTCGATTCGCGGTTCTTGTCGCTGGGCGTGTCGGTCAGGTCGTCGACGATCTGCGCCGTCAGCAGCGATTCCAGCAGGCCGACAACGGCCAGCGTGATCGACACCGGCAGGATGATCTGCAGCGTCTCCAGGTTCAGCGGCACCTGCGGCAGCAGGAACACCGGAAGGCTGTCGGGCAGATCGCCCATGTCGCCGACGGTGCGGATGTCGAGCTTCAGCGCGATGGCGACCAGCGTCAACACCACGATGGCCACCAGCGGCGACGGCACCGCGCGGGTGATGCGCGGCAGCAGGTAGATGATCGCCAGGCCCGCGGCGGTCATCGCGTACACCATCCAGGGCACGTCGATCAGTTCGGGCAGCTGCGCCATGAAGATCAGGATCGCCAGCGCATTGACGAATCCGGTGATCACCGAGCGCGAGACAAACCGCATCAGCTGCGCCAGCCTGAAGAAGCCCGCGGCGATCTGCAGCACGCCGGTCAGCAGCGTGGCGGCCAGCAGGTACTGCAGGCCGTGGTCGCGCACCAGCGTGACCATCACCAGCGCCATGGCGCCAGTGGCGGCGGAAATCATGCCCGGGCGACCGCCGGCGAAGGCGATGACCACCGCGATGCAGAACGAGGCGTAGAGGCCGACCTTGGGGTCGACGCCGGCGATGATGGAAAAGGCGATGGCCTCGGGGATGAGCGCGAGCGCCACGACGAGGCCGGCGAGCACGTCGCCGCGGATGTTGCCGAGCCAGTCCTGGCGCAGCCGGGTAAGCGTATTCAAGGTGCAGTGTCCAATGATGATGCAAAGACGCCGGCAGGACCGGCGGCACGGGCCAGCGTCCGCAACGGGCGGACGGCAAGGCGGACGGCATCAGGCGCTAGGGCGGCGTGGGCACGTGCTGGAGGACTCGCGGGACGGTGCGCCGGAAGGCTTCGACGGCGCTGTGGAGCGCGGCATTCTACACGCGCCGGCGGTCCGGCCCTACCCGCGCAGCATCGTCAGCTGTCCCTGCACGCAGATCGCCACCGCCTCGTCGGGACGTGGCGACACCAGCGCGCCACCGGTGAAGGCGGAAAACGCCGGCAGCATCGTGAGCCCCGGCCGCAGCCAGAACACCGGCCAGCGCCTGCGCATGCCGGGCAACGACACGCACGGGTGCAGGTGGCCGCACAGCACGTGCAGCGCCGGGTGGTCCTCGGGCGCGTGGCGGAACGCAAACGGCCCCTCGTCGATCGCCTCGCCCAGCAGTTCGATACCGAGCTCGGCGCGCGCCAGGGCGCGATCGTGGTTGCCGACCAGCGCCGCGACGTGCAGACCCGAGTGCCGCTCCCGCCATTGCCGCCACGTGCGCTGCCACGCGGTGTCGTGGGCCGGGCCGTGCAGCACGTCGCCGAGCATCCACAGCTCGCGTGCGCCGCTGGCCCCCACCAGCCGGTCCAGTCGCGCCAGATCCCCGGAGGTGCCGCCCGCCGGCAGGCTGATGCCGGCCCGGCGGAACACGTCGCCCTTGCCCAGGTGCAGGTCGGCGATCATCAGCCGCTGCCGCGCGGGCCAGTACAGCGCGCGGTCGCCGTACAGGCGCATGGCTTCGCCGGCGATGGTCCGGTCGAGCGTGACCTGCGGCGCGCGGTCAGGCGCCATGGCGTTGCTCCAGCTGTTGCGCGGCCCGGGCCACGCGGGTGCTCCAGTCCTCGGTGCTGAGCTGGCCGCGCAGGCTTTCGGCCCACAGCGGGAAGGACAGCGGCGTCAGGCTGCGCGGCGTGCGCAGGTCGATCGACAGGCCCGACAGTTCGTTCAACGATTCGCGCAACCGGCGCACTTCCAACTGGCTGGAAAACACTTCGCGCTCGGCCTGTTCCAGCAGCAGGTGGCCGGGGTCGTGCTGGCGCAGCACGTCGAACAGCAGCCCGCTGGAGGCCTGCAGCTGCCGCATCGAACGCGGCGTGCGGCCGGGCAGCGACGGCGGCAGCAGGCCGGCGATGCGCGCGACCTCGCGGAACTGGCGGCGCGCCAGCTCGCCCAGGTTGAGGCTCTCGCGCAGGTCGTCCTCCAAGCCATCGACGGTAAGCATCGACTGCAATTCCAGCTCGTCCAGCATGTCCTCGCCCACCGGCGACAGCGCCAGCCCGTAGTCGTTGAACGCCAGGCTGAAGGTGTTGCGACGCAGCCGACCCCAGCGCAGCGCGAGCAGCGCGGCCAAGCCCTCGTGCACCAGCCGGCCGGCGAACGGAAACAGGAACAGATGACGCCCGTCGCGACGGCGCGCCGTTTCCACGAGCAGGCGTCCGGGCAGCGGCAGCGAGGATAGCTCCGCCTGCAGCGCCAGCAGTGGGCGCATCGCGCGCATCTCCGGGCTGGTGTCGGGCTCGGCGAGAACGGCCTGCACTTCGTGGGCGAGCTCCGACGACAACGGCATGCGCCCGCCCGCCCACTTCGGCACGCGGCCGTCGTTGCTGGCGGCGCGGCGCACGTAGGCGGTCATGTTCTCCAGCCGCACCAGCACCAGGCTGCGGCCTGCGAACTGGAAGCAGTCGCCCGGCCGCAGCCTCGCGATGAAGCTCTCCTCCACCGACCCCAGCCCGCCGCCCTTGAGGTACTTCACCGACACCGATCCGTCGCTGGTAATGGTGCCGATCGAAAGCCTGTGGCGGAACGCGACACGCCGGTCTTCGACGCGGTAGAGCCCTTCGCCATCGCGCACCACGCGGCGGAAGTCGGGGTAGTGCTCCAGCGCGCGCCCGCCCTGCACGATGAAGTCGAGCACGGCCTGCCATGCCAGCTCATCAAGCCCGGCGAACGCATGCGTGCCGCGCACTTCGGCCAGCAACACGTCGCGGTCGAAGCCGCCGCCCAGTGCCAGCGTCACGCAATGCTGGGCCAGTACGTCCAGGCTCAGTCGCGGGGGCGGACGCGCCTCGATTTCACCGCGCGCCACCACGCGGCGCGCCGCGGCGTACTCGACCAGTTCCAGCGCATGCGACGGCACGCAGACGATCTCGCCCGACTCGCCGGGCCGGTGGCGGGCGCGGCCGGCGCGTTGCAGCATCCGCGCCGCGCCCTTCGGGCTGCCGACCTGCAGCACCTGGTCCACCGCCGGGAAGTCGACGCCCAGGTCCAGGCTGGAGGTCGCCACCACGCAGCGGATGCTGCCGTCGCGCAGGCCCGCTTCGGCCGCGGCACGCAGCTTGGGGTCGAGCGAACCGTGATGAAGCGCCAGCGTGTCCAGCGGTTCGGGCCACACCGCCGACAAGGCCTGGTGCCACAGCTCGGCCTGCGCGCGGGTGTTGGTGAACAGCAGGCTGGTGCGCTGCTTGAACAGCTGCTCGACCACGCGCGACAACTGCGAAAGCCCGAGGTGGCCGGCCCACGGGAAGCGCGTGCCCGCTGGGGGGATCAGCGTGTGCAGGGTCATCGGCCGGGGACGGACGCCCGCGACCAGCGGTGCATCCGGCAGATGCGGCAGCAGCACGTCGCGCGCCTCTTCCAGGTTGCCCAGCGTCGCCGACAGACCCCAGATCCGAAGCGCCGGCGCCAATGCGCGGAGCCGTGCCAACGACAGCTGCAGCAGCACGCCGCGCTTGTTGCCGAGCAGCTCGTGCCACTCGTCGACGATGACGCATTGCACCCCGCTGAAGTGCGCGGAGGTGTCTGGGTAGGACAGCAGCAGCGACAGCGATTCGGGCGTGGTGACCAGCACGTCC
>MIDV01000015.1 GCA_001830245.1 Lysobacterales bacterium RIFOXYA1_FULL_69_10
GGCCGCCTTGAGCATGGCGTGGAGCGCCTTGGTGCTGTCGTGCGCAGCGACCGCGGCGTCCTCCAGCAGGGTGTAGAACTGGTTGCCTTGGCCGAAGATCGTCTGCAGGGAAAACATGCGCTGGAAGCCTCTCTCGGAGGCCGGGGCGGAGGGCCCGGCCGGTCTGCGGGCGCGATTATGACCGTTTGATGACAGTCACGCAGGCCGTCGTGCCCGCAACACCGTGGAACGGCCGCGGTTGCGCCGCCCGCCTGTCACGCCGGTTGCACGGAGGTGACCTGCTAGTATCGGGTCCGCTTCACCGCGACACCCGCCCCCGCCCTCACCGCACCCACATGGACGACGACCCTCGAACGCCCCGCGGACGCCATGCGCGTCCGACCCCGCTGCGTCCCCTGCACGACCCGCGCCCCGCTCCTGACCGCCTGGAGGCGCCGACATGGTCGAGCTGATGATCGTCCTGGTGCTGATCGCCCTGAACGCCTTCTTCGCATTGTCGGAGATGTCGGTGGTGACGGCCCGCAAGCCCCGCCTCAAGCAGATGGGGGCCACCCACCGCAGCTCACGCAAGGCGCTGGAGCTGGCCGAGCACCCCGAGCGTTTCCTGTCGACCGTGCAGGTCGGCATCACCCTGATCGCGATCCTCACCGGCATGTTCGGCGGCGACGCCATCGGTCGCGCGATCGGCCTGTGGCTGGCGGCCAACGTACCGGCGCTGGGCGAATACGCCGACAACGTGGGCGTCGTGCTGGCGGTGGCGCTGATCACCTACCTGAGCATCGTGCTGGGCGAGCTGCTGCCCAAGCGGCTGGCCCTGCTCGCGCCGGAGAAGCTGGCCAGCATGGTGGCGCTGCCGATGCACGCCGTGGCCAGGGCGGCGACGCCTGCGGTGTGGCTGCTCAGCATCAGCACCCGCTTCCTGCTCAAGCTGCTGCGCCTGGACAAGACCGAGGCCGCGCAGGTCACTGAAGAAGAGATCCGCATGCTGGTGAGCGAAAGCCACGAGCAGGGCGTGATCGACGCCGACGAGCGCAAGATGATGTACCGGGTGCTCAGCCTCGGCGACCGCACCACCGAGAGCATCATGACGCCGCGCACGCGGATCACCTGGCTGGACGTGGACGCGAGCGTGGAGGACAACCTGGCGACGATGCGCGAAAGTCCCTTCTCACGCTTCCCGGTGTACCGCGGCAACGACCGCGAGGTGGTCGGCGTGCTGGAGGCCAAGTCGCTGCTGGAGGACCTCGGCGTGGCCACGCCGGACCTGTTCAACCGGTTGCGCGAGGCGCTGTTCGTGTCGGAGTCCACCCACGCACTCAAGCTGCTGGAGATCTTCCGCGAAGAGCAGCAGTCGCTGGCGCTGGTGGTCGACGAGTACGGCGACATCACCGGCCTGGTGACGATCAACGACCTGATGGGCGCGGTGATCGGCCGCATCCAGTCGCACGAGTCGGTGCCCGACCAGGCCCCGGTCATCCTGCGCGAGGACGGCTCGTACCTGATCGACGGCTCGCTGCACGTGGACGACCTGCGCGAACTGGTCGACGGCGACCGCCTGCCCGACGAGGACGAGCACGACTTCCACACCGCCGCCGGCATGGTGATCGCCCACTTCGGCCGCATCCCGCACGTGGGCGAGCATTTCAGCTGGGACGACTGGCGGGTGGAGGTGGTCGACCTGGACGGCCCGCGCATCGACAAGCTGTTGTTGCAGCGCGTGACCGGCGACGAGGAGGCGGTGGTCGATGACGCGACGCGCTAGGCCGGGCCACCCGCCCGAGGCCGGGACGCGGGCGTTGTTGGACGCGTTCGCCGAGGGCAATCCGGACGAGGTGTTGCAGCTGGGCGACGTGTTCACCGGACTGGGACGGCGCTCGTTCGGCATGCTGCTGTTCGTATCCACGCTGCCGGGTTTCATCCCGATCCCGGGCGTGGGCGGTGCGGTCAGCGGGCCGCTGGTGGTGCTGATCGGCCTGCAGTTGCTGGTGGGCCTGCGCAAGCCGTGGCTGCCGGGTTTCATCGCCCGGCGCGGGCCGCACCGCCATGCAATGGCGCGCTTCCGCGACCTGCTGGCGCCGTGGCTGACGCGGCTGGAGCGCTTGGTGAAGCCGCATGCGGCGGCGATGCTCGACCATCGTCTGGCCAGCGCGTTTACCGGTTTGCTGCTGGTGCTGCTGGGCGTGCTGCTGGCGCTGCCGATCCCGTTCACCAACTATTTGTTCGCGGCGCTGCTGCTGATGTTCGCCTTCGCCCTGCTCGAGCGCGATGGACGGCTGATGGGCGTGGCCTGGGTGGCCGCCGTGGTGGCGATCGCCGTGTTCGGCGTCCTGTCGGGCAGCCTGGTGGCGGCCGCGGCGCGCTGGATCGACCTGCTGGTCTGATTCACCGGACAGGCGCCGCGCGGCCCATGGTGCCGCTTGACTGGGCCACGATGGAGTACCTCGAAACCTACGCTGTCATTCCCGCGAAAGCGGGAATGACGAGCAAGAAGAGGTCATCATTCGGGATCCCGCCGATACCACCTAACCCAGAAGCGCCTCGAACTCTTCGCGCGGCAGGGGATGGCCCAGCCAGTAGCCCTGCACCAGGTCGCAGCCGCGTTCGCGCAGCAGGTTGTATTGGCCCTCGCGCTCCACGCCCTCCGCCACCACCGTAATTCCGAGCGAATGCGCCATCGAGATGATGGCCGTGGTCAGCGCCAGGTCGTCGGGGTCGCGCAGGATGTCGGCGATGAAGCTGCGGTCGATCTTCACCCCGTCGATCGGCACACGGCGCAGGTGGCTCAGGCCCGAGAAGCCGGTACCGAAGTCGTCCAGCCAGATCTTCACGCCCTGCTGGCGCAGTTCCGCGAGCAGGCGGCTGACCTGGGCCTCGTCGCCGATGACGGCGGTTTCGGTCAGCTCCAGGTGCAGGCAGCTCGCGTCCAGGCCGGTGCGCACCAGGCAATCGGCGACCACTTTCGGCAGCACCGGGCTTCGCAGCTGCCGTGGCGAGACGTTGACCGAAACGAACAGGGCCCCCTTCTCGCCACGCCGGTTCTGCCACCGCACGGCGTCCTTGCACGCCGTCTCAAGCACCTGCGGCCCCAGCGTCTCGATCAGCCCGCTCTGCTCGGCCACTTCGATGAACACCGACGGCGCGACCATGCCGTGCTCGGGGTGGCGCCAGCGCAACAACGCCTCGGCGCCGACCATGCGGCCGTTGGAGAGGT
>MIDV01000016.1:0-554 GCA_001830245.1 Lysobacterales bacterium RIFOXYA1_FULL_69_10
AGAGCGAGCCGCCGCCCAGCCCGCCGCTCGAACCGCCGCTGCTGCTGCCGCCGAAATCGACCGAACCCCCGGTGCCGTTCATGCCGCCATCGTTGATCTGCACGGGCTCGGTGCCCGGCATCAGCGACACGTTGCCCGCGCCACCGGTGGAACGGCCATCGCCGGAGGCGCTGCCGCCCGAGGCGCCGAAGACTTCGGCCAGGCGCTGGGCGAGCTCGCGCGCCTTGATGTACTTCAGCTCGTAGGAGAACAGGCGGCTGCCCTCGCCCGCGCCGTCGATGCGTTCCAGCCATTGCTGGATCTGGTCCAGGTAGGCGGGCTGCGGCGTGATCACCAGTACCGCATTCGCGCCTTCCAGCGGCATGAAGCGGAACATGCCGGCGCTGGGCGTCTTGCTGTCGTTGCCGAACACCTTTTCCAGGTCGGCCACCACGCGGGTGGCGCGGCCGGACTGCAGCGGGAACACGCCCACCGACATGCCCGACAGCCAGTCCACGTCGAAGATCTCGACCGTGCGCAGGTAGTTTTCCAGCTCGCTGCGCGTGCCGGCCAGG
>MIDV01000016.1:783-4901 GCA_001830245.1 Lysobacterales bacterium RIFOXYA1_FULL_69_10
TCCAGCCCAGCACCATCTCCAGCAGGTTCATGGCACTGGCCGGGCTGACCGGCTTGGGCGTGGCCAGCGTCACCGTGCCCTGGACGCCCGGTGCGATGACGTAGTTCTGGCTGAGCATGTCGCCGAGGATCGCCTTGACCACCGCATGAAGCGACTCGCCCTCGAAGTTGAACGTGGCCGCGCCGGAGGTGCCACCCAGGTCCGGCGCAGCCGCGCCGGCGGCGCTGCGGTTGATCACCTGTCCGGTGCCTCGGCGGATCTGCGGACGCGGGCCGACGTCGTCGGGCTCGATCGCCTCCACGCCGACGCCCCCGGCGTCCTGCGCGGCGGTGCCGGCCTGCGCTCGGCGCATGGCGGCCGGGTCGCCGTCCCGCCGGACGCTGGGCACCGGCGTGCTGGCGCAGGAGGCGAGCATCGCCGCGACCGCCACCGCCAGCACGCTGCGCTGGGCCGCCCGGGCGACCGCCGACGGCGCGGCATCGTTCGGGCGGGCTGGAGCGGGAATGGCGCGTGCGCGCGGCGTGGGCAGTGGACTCATCGCATCACTCTACGGGCTGGGGCGGCGGCGGGTTGGCGTTCTGCCGGCGCAATTGTTCGCGGCGCGCCTGGATGCGCTGGCGGATCGCATCCATCTGCGCCTGGTCGGTCATCGGGGCGGCGTCTTCGCTGGCGGGCGTGTCGGCGGCATCGTCCGCGCTCCGCGGCGCGGGGCGGGCAGGTGCCGGGCGCGCGGCGTCGGTGGGCGGTGGGGCGACGGGCGGAGCAGGTCGTGGCTGGCCGGGCGTCGCGCCCGGGGTGTCCGGCCCCGACACCTGCGTCGGCGGCTCGCCGCCGACGCCGTCGAATACCCGCAGCGCCAGTTCGCGGCGGCCTTCGGGGCCCTCGAACACCGCGCTGCGCGCGCCCAGCGCCACCAGCTGCCAGGCCGGGTGCGACTCGGGCGCTTCCTCGAGGCGCACGCGCACCGGCTGGCTGCCATCGGCCGGCTGCAGGATCGCCAGCTTCACCGTGGGCGTGATCAGCACGCTGGTCAGGACGAAGTCGAACGGCGAGTCGTCGCCCTCCTCGCCCTCGCCCTGCAGGTAGAACGGATGCGGCCGGCGGTCGGCGCTGAACAGCGGGCGGTCGACGAACTGGTCGTACTGGTTGAGCGGGCCCAGGCGGTCGGCGCGCTCGGGCGGCAGTTGCGGCAGCGGCTTGAGCAGCGTCGGGTCGTCGGGCAGCGTGTCGACGCGGCCGCCCATGCCGGCCACCGCCAGCACCCAGCCGATGACGGCCCAACCGGCTACCGTGGCCAGCCAGCCCGTGCGCACGCCGGCGTCCTCAATCCGCACCGGTCGCCTCCACTGCCGCCGGGCGCAGGTAGCCGTAAAGGTCGAAGGTCACTTCAAGGCCGCCGTCGCCGCGCGGCGCGCCGGTGCCGGGCGCGAAATACATGCGCTGCACCAGCACGTTGAGGTTGTCGACGAACACGCGTGGCGAGCCGCCTTCCAGCGCGTGCAGCACCGACGCGAGCTCGCCGTTGCCGCAGCGCATGCGCACCTGGACGGTGACCCGGGTGAACGGTTCGCGGGTACCGGCCTGCAGCGGCGAGCGGTTGGTGATCGCGCAGCTGCGGTTGCCCGGGCTGGCCATCGACACCACCGTCTCCAGCCGCTGGATCAGGGCAGCGGTGGCGAGTTCGGCATTGGATTCGGGCAGGAACCCCGCGTCCTGGCCCTGCCGTGTCTGCAGCTCGACCAGCCGCTGCTGCACCTGCGGCGCCTGCTGCACCTGCATGCGCAGGCGCAACTCGCGTTGCTGCAGCGACTCGATGCGCTGCTCGGCATCCAGCATCGGGACCGTCCACCACGGGTGCACCAGCACCGCGTAGGCAAGCACCAGCGCGAGCAGCAGCAGCCCCAGCGCCAGCCAGCGGTCGCGGTCAGCGGGACGCGTCGGCATCGGCGGCCTCCGTGGACGGGCGCGGCGCGGTGGGAGCCGGCGCGGGCGTGGACGGCACGAGTTCGGCGGTCAGCGTGAAGCGGTCGCGGCCGGTGGCCGGGTCGGGTTGCAGCGCACCCGCCAGCGCCGGCGAACGCCACAGCGCGCTGCCCTGCAGGCGCCCGACCAGGGCGGCGGCCTCGTTGCTCAGGCCGATCAGCATCAGGCGCTGGCCTTCGATCGAGAGCTTTTCCAGGTAGGTCTCGTCGGGCAGGCGGCGGGCGAGCTCGTCGATCACCTCGACCGCCACCGGGCGCTCGGCGCGGGCGCGGTCGAGGAACGCCTGCCCGGCCACCAGGCTGTTGAGCTGCTGGCGCGCGGCCGCGGCGCGGCGGCCGGCCTGCGCCTGCGCGGCAATCTGCTGTTCGAAGGCATCCGCGGCGGCGCGTCGGTTCTGCAGCACCTGCCACAGCATCAGCCCGCAGGCGAGCACGGCGACGGCGGCCAACGCCGCGTTCCACGTGCGCCATGGGTCGCGGTGGCGATGGCGGTCGGCCGGTGCCAGCAGGTTGACGCCCAGCGGCGCGCCGTCGGCCGCCGCGACGTCGATGCCGGCCAAGGTGCCGGCGAGCGGGCCGAGCGCGGCGGTCTGCGGGGCAATCGCGCTGCGCGGCACGGCGACCAGTTCGACATCCAGCTGGCCATCGGATTCGCGGCGGCCCAGCACGCGCGCATCGAAGGCGACATCGGCCGGCGCAAACGGCGTCTGGCGGTCGATCTCGAAGCCGACCACGTCGCGCAGCCGGTCCGCCGCGGCCGCCGGCAACACCAGGCGGCGACGCAACGCATTGGCTGCGGGCAGGAACAGCCAGCGCGGCAGTTCGGCCACGCGCGGTTTCAGCAGGCGGGCCAGCGGGTCGGTCGCGGGCGTGGCCAGCCCGGGCAGGTCCGTATCCGGCGCCAGGCCGGGCACGGTCCCCAGGTCGGTGATTCCGGCGCCCCGGTGCAGGCGCAGTGTCAGGTCGTCGCCGTCGACATGCAGCAACAGGCGGCCGCGGTCCATGCCCAGCGCCTGGCGCCAGGCGGCCGGCAACCACGATGCGAGCGCCTGCGTCCACCACGCCAGGAACGCGCGCAACGTACCGCCCGCACCCGGCCGGAGCCGGGCGCCGATCGGCCCAAGGCGGTCCCTCAACGGTGTCATCGTGGCGAAGCTCCTTCCTCCCATTGCAGCGCGGTGTATGCCATCCCCGGCACCGCACTGCCACCTACGCGCACGACGGCCCGCAGTTCCGATTCGCGACCGTCGGCGAGCCGCGCACGACTACGAATACTATACGTGCCGCTCCGACTGCCCACGACGAGTCCCGTTTCCGACGGCAGCGCGCCCAGCGGCCTGCCCGTCACCGGGTCGACCTGGCGCCGCGCCTCCACCACCTGCGCGCCGTCCATCCCCATCGCGTCCAGCACCTCGGCCGAAGCGAACGCGGCATCGGGCCGCGCGCGGCCGCTGAACACGGTGACGTGCGGCCGCACCAGGTCGTACACCTCCGGGGTGAACCCCAGCACCTGCTCAAGTTCCGCGACGCTCTCGAAAGGCGCGTCCTTGGCGCCGTACGGCAGCCCCGCAGACGCGTAATCGGCATCCTCACCGCCGCCCGCGGGCTGAGTGAGCGGATCGGGATCGCGCCAGTCCACCACCGCGCCCGCCATCCGCTGCGCCGGCGCCGCCTCAACGCCCACGCGCCGCAGCAGCGCTTCCAGCAGCGCGTAGTCGGCGTGGTTGAGGTCGACCCGTCCGTTCTCGTCGACCAGCATCACCTCGACCTCGGCCGCACCGAACTGCCACGCCTGCGGCGAGCCGTCGGGCCGCCACTGCAGCCGCGGGTCGGCGTGGTCCACCCGGGTCAGTGCGTACTCCAGCCCGGCGCGCGCGGCCGCCTGCGCCGCCGCGCCGCTGGCGAGCACGCGCCCCTGCAGCGCCTCGATACGCGCGACCAGCGCGAAGCCGCCCACCAGCGCCGTCAGCAGCGTGATCAGCCACAGCACCAGTAGCAGCGCGGCTCCACGCGTACGTGTACACGCACGTGCACGCGATCGACGGACACGTGCGCCGCGCATCAGAACGCCACCCCGCCGAACCCCAACCCGGCCTGCGGCAGCGCCACGACCAGCGGCGGCCAGGTGCGGCCGTC
>MIDV01000016.1:4914-14599 GCA_001830245.1 Lysobacterales bacterium RIFOXYA1_FULL_69_10
CGCACTTCGACCAGCAGCGGCAGTTGTTCATGCATCTCCCACTCGTCCTGCCACGGGCCGATGCCGCCTTCGCCGTCGAGCGCGCGGTAGCGGAAGCTCGCCGACTGCAGCCCTTCGACCAGCACCTCCGGCCGCACCGGGCCGTCCTCCTCGACCGTCAGCCCGGCCTGCACCATCGACAGCGAGAGCACCACGCGCACGTGTTCGCCGTCGTCCTCGATGGTGAAGTCGTGCAGGTAGGGCCCGCCGCGGCCGAGGTAGTCGGGCAGGTCGGCGACGAAGCGCATCCTGTCCGGCGTACCGATGAAGCGCTGCGGCAGCGCGTTGATGGGGTCGCTGGCGAAGGCCACCGGACGCGCGCCGGTCAGCCGGCTGCGCAGGAAGCCGAGTACCGCGCGTTCGCGCTCGCCGCGCGCGGCCATCGCCTCGCCGCGCTGCACGGTGCGCGTGGCGGCCGTCAACGTGGCGAACGCGATACCGAGGCCGGCGGCCAACAGCACGGTGGCCAGCAGCACCTCGATCAGGGTGAAGCCGCGCGGCGCACGCGCGGGCGTGCGGGCGCACCTCACGGGAATGCCTCCGACTGCAGGCCGGAGGCCTGCACCAGCCGCAGCGTCTGCAGGTCCAGTCGCTGGCGTGGGCCGCCGTCGCCCCACGCCACCGCCAGGTGCAGCCGATACAGCCGGTTACTGTTGCCGACCGGCTGTGGGCCTGCCGGCGGCAGCGCCGGGTCGGCCCAGGGCGTCACGCCGAGCGTCCAGCGGTAGCGGCCGTCGTCGAACTCGCCGGTGCGCTCACCCGGCTGGATCGGCTCGCTGATGCCCTGCTGGTCGAGCAGCGACTGCGCATGCAGCGCCGCGCGCCCCGCATCGCCGGCCCAGCCGACCTGGCGCGCGGCGCCCGACAGCGTGCCCAACAGCAGCGTCAACGCCAGTGCGAGCAGCGCGAAGGCGACAATGACTTCGATGAGGGTGTAGCCGGACTGGGTCCGCGGGGCGCGCGGTCTGTTCTGAAACGGAATGGGCGCGAAGCAAGGACTCACGGCTCGTCACTCCCGCGCCGCATCCGCACCTCACCCGTCAGCCACGCCACGTCGATGTTCCATGCGGCATCGCCCACGTTGAGCCGCACCCGGCCTCCGGTGGCGCCGCCGTCCTCGAAGAACACGATCGCGCCCTCGCCGGCGCTGGGCTGTACCTGGCGGGCCCCGTAGAAGGTGACGCCGATGGCCTCGGGGATCTCGCCGTCGCGGCTGTCGGCCGCCTCCCAGCGCCGCCCGCGCGGGTCGATCACGAAGCGCTGCGGTTGCCCGGTCGACAGCGCGCGCGCGCGGGTGAAGCGCAGCTGCGCGGCGATCTCCTTGGCGGTCGAGCGCAGCTGCATGCCGCGGAAGCCGCCCCCCAGCGCAGCCGCCGCCAGCAGCGTGGTGGCCGCGATCAGCGCGACCACCAGCAGCATTTCCAGCAGCGACACCCCGCGGGCGCGGCGGCGTTTCATGGGTGCGGTCCGCGCGCTTACTCGTAGGCGATGTCGGCGTCGTAGCTGCTGCCGCCGACCTGCCCGTCCTTGCCCAGGATCACCAGGTCGAACGGACCGCTTTCACCCGGCGCGCGGTAGACGATCTCGTTGCCCCACGGGTCGAGCAGCTCGGTGGACTTGGCGTACGGGCCCAGCCAACCTGCCGCGTTGCCGGGCTCGGTCACCAGCTCGTCGAGGGTGGCAGGAAAGCGGCCGGTGTCCATCTGGAAGGACTCGACCTTCTGCGCCAGCGTGGTCACCTGCGACTTGGCGAGGTTGGCCTTGGCGCGGTCGGCACCGCCCAGCACGCGCGAGCCGACGAAGGTCAGCACGGCACCGATCAGCACGATCACGATGATGATCTCGATCAGGCTCATGCCGGCCTGCCGCAGCGGCGACGGCGAACGGGTCAGCGATCGGGGGTTGGCCGACCGGGAGTGGAACGGGGCAGTGCGCATGTGAGTCCATCCGTGTGCGTGGAAAGAAGCCGACCGTACCCGGCCGGCGACCGATGCGGAACCGTCCGGGCGCGTGCGGCGCGTTCAGGCGGGTCCACCCAACCGGAACGGTTCAGCTGGGCGATCACCCCACCGCGCCGGTCAGGTCGTACAGCGGGGTCAGCACCGCCAGCACGACGACACCCACCACGCCGGCCAGCACCACCGTCACCAGCGGCACCAGTGCGGCCAGCATGCGGTCCAGGGCGAGCTGGGTTTCGTGGTCAAAGGTCTCGGCGGTCTTGACCAGCATGGTGTCGAGCGCGCCGGACTCCTCGCCGACCTGGATCATCTGCAGCGCCAGCCGCGGGAAGCGCTTGCCGCGACCGAGCGCGGTCGACAGCGCGACGCCGTTCTTGACCTCCTCGGCCGCCGCCGCGACATCGGCCGCCAGCACCCGGTTACCCATGACGTTGCGCCCGATGCCCAGCGCCGCCATCAGCGGCACGCCGTTGCGCACCAGCGTGCCCAGCGTTCGCGCCAGGCGGGCGGTCTCGACCTTGGCCACCAGCGCGCCGAAGAAGCGCCGGCGCAGCAGCCAGCCGTCCAGGCGCTCGCGGAAGGCGGGGTCGCGGCGCTTGCGGTCGACCCACCACAGCGCCAGCACCGGCACGACCACCAGCACGATCCACCAGTCGCGCACGAACAGGCCGACGCCCAGTACGAGCTGGGTGAACAGCGGCAGCTCGGCGTCCAGGCTTTCGTACATCTGCGCAAACTGAGGCACCACGTAGCCCAGCAGGAACAGCAGGCTCAGCCCCACCATCACCAGCAGGATCGCCGGGTAGATCAATGCATTGATGACCCGGCCCTGCAGCACGCGGCTGCGCTCCAGGTAATCGGCCAGGCGGCTGAGCGTCTCGTGCATGCTGCCGCCGGCCTCGCCGGCGCGGACCATGTTCACGTACAACCGCGAGAACGTGCCGTGCTGGCGTTCGAGCGCGGTCGACAGCGAGCTGCCACCGCGCACCGCATCGCGCACCTCGGTCACGGTGCGCTTGGCGGCCTCGTCCTCGGGCAGCTCCAGCAGGATCGTCAGCGCGCGGTCCAGCGGCTGGCCCGCGCCCAGCAGCGTCGCCAGCTGCTGCGTGAACTGCACCAGGCGCGCGCCCGCGAACGGCCGCGGCTTGAGCAGCGCGCGCCACCCGGCCTCGCCCCCGCCTTCACTGGCCGGCCTCGCCTCCACCGGCAGATGGCCCTGCTCCTGCAGCCGCTGCACGACCTCGGCATCGCTGCCCGCTTCCATCTGGCCATGGAGCAGCTCGCCGCGGGCGTTGAGGGCTTTGTAGGTGTAGAGGGTCATGGGGTGCTTCGGATTTCGGGTTTCAGGGTTGGCGCTGGAGCTTGTGACGAAATGAACTACCACCGTCATTCCCGCGAAGGCGCGAACCCAGTGACGTTGCTCCTTCATCAAAGGAGAAGAAGCGAAGTCACTGGGTTCGCGCCTTCGCGGGAACGACGAACCAAAATCTCAGCGGCGACCAAGCGCGTGGCTACCGCTCACATCAGGATTTCAGGCCACAGATCATTCCAATAAGGATTGCGCTCCTCGATAAGCCGGACCTTCCAGGCGCGCTGCCACTTCTTGAGCCTCTTCTCCCGCGTAATCGCGCTTTCCATCGTTTGATGCATCTCGAACCAGACCAGACGAGTAGCGTCATGGTGGTCGCTGAAGCCAGCGACCAAGTGCTTGCGGTGTTGCCAGACGCGGGCGAACAGGTTGGAAGTCACGCCCAGATACAAGGTCCCATTGCGGCTGCTGGACAACAGATACACACACGGTTGCTTTTCCACTCCCTCCTCCCTGAGGGCTTTAAAGTCCATGGATTCCCGCCTGCGCGGGAATGACGGCTAGTTGGTTGCCCAGCCGAAAGGTCGGCCACTCACGCGTCCTCCGTCACCCGCAGCACTTCCTCGATCGTCGTCAGCCCCGCCAGTGCCTTGGCGATGCCGTCCTCGTACATCGTGCGCATGCCGGCCTCGCGGGCCAGTTGTTCCAGCTCGCCCATGCCGGCGTGGCGCATCACGGCGCGGCGCAGGGTGTCGTCCATCACCATGAATTCCATGATGGTGGTGCGGCCCTGGTAGCCGGTCGGGGCGATGTCCGAGCCGCGCGGGCGGTACAGGAAAATCTCGCCCTCGGGCTGGAGGCGGCGCAGGCCGAACTTGTCGATTTCTTCCGGGCTGGCCGGGTAGCGCTCGGCATGCACGGGCTCCAGCCGGCGCACCAGGCGCTGGGCGAGGATGCCGTTGACCGTGGAGGTCAGCAGGTAGTCCTCCACGCCCATGTCGAGCAGGCGGGTGATGCCACCGGCGGCGTTGTTGGTGTGCAGCGTGCTCAACACCAGGTGGCCAGTGAGCGCGGACTGGATGGCGATGCGCGCGGTTTCCAGGTCGCGCATCTCGCCGATCATGATGATGTCCGGGTCCTGGCGGACGATGCTGCGCAGCGCATGGGCGAAGTCCAGGCCGATCTGCGGCTTGGCCTGGATCTGGTTGATGCCCTCGATCTGGTACTCGACCGGGTCCTCGACCGTAATGATCTTGACGTCCGGCGTGTTGAGCCGGCTCAGCGCGGTGTACAGCGTGGTGGTCTTGCCCGAGCCGGTGGGGCCGGTGACCAGCAGGATGCCGTGCGGCTGCGTCAACACCTTCTCGAACTGCGGCAGGAAGTTGTCGGTGAAGCCCAGCCGCTTGAAGTCGAAGACCACCGTCTCGCGGTCCAGCAGGCGCATGACCACCGACTCGCCGTGCGCGGTCGGTACGGTGCTCACGCGCAGGTCCAGCTCCTTGCCCTGCACGCGCACCATGATGCGGCCGTCCTGCGGCAGGCGGCGCTCGGCGATGTTGAGTTTGGCCATGATCTTGATGCGGCTGATCACGGCGGCCGTCAGGTTGGGCGGCGGGCTTTCGCCTTCGGCCAGCACGCCGTCGACGCGGTAGCGCACCTTCAGGCGGTTCTCGAACGGCTCGATGTGGATGTCGGACGCGCGCATCTCGACCGCGCGCTGGATCACCAGGTTCACCAGCCGGATCACCGGCGCCTCGGACGCGAGGTCGCGCAGGTGCTCCACATCGTCCATGTCGCCGGCCTCGCCCTCGGCGGTTTCGACGATCGCGCCCATCGCACTGCGCCCCTGGCCGTACCAGCGCTCGACCAGGCCGTCGATCTCCGACCGCAGCGCGACCTTGAGCCGCAGCGGCCGCTGGATCGCCAGGCGCACGGCGTCCAGCGCATAGTCGTCGTGCGGGTCGGCCATCAGCAGCTCGACCGCCTGCGCATCGGACTGGCGCGGGCAGACGTGGAACTGCTTCATGAACTTGACGCTGAGCGCGACGTCGTCGGGCGGCAGGTCCGGCGCGTCCTGCGCGGACACCAGCGGCAGGCCGGTGACCTCGGCGACGGTTTCGGCGTGGTCGCGCTCCGACACCAGCCCGAGCCGCGACAGCAGCGTGAGCAGGCTGCCGCCGGTTTCGGCCTGCAGCCGACGCGCGCGACCGAGGTCGGCCTCCTTCAGCCGCCCCTTGTCGACCAGCACCTGGACGATGCGGTCCTCGACGGGATTGCCGTCGATGCCGCCGTCCATGCCGCCCACCGCGTCCGCCGTTGCGCCCACGCCGCCCTCCTAAGCCCGTGACCGCCGGACTTTAGCAGGTCGCGCGCGCCCTCCCGCGGCCGTGCAGAGGGCGCGTCAGCCCACCTGCACGCGCGCGTTGCGGAACATGCGCAGCCATGGCGAATCGTCACCCCAGTCGGCCGGGGCCCAGCTGAGGTTTGCGGTGCGCAGGGTGCGCTCGGGGTGCGGCATGAGGATGGTCACGCGGCCGTCGTCGCTGGTCAGGCCGGCGGTGCTGCCCTCCGAGCCGTTCGGGTTGGCCGGGTACTGCGTGGCGACGCTGCCGTCGCCGTCGACATAGCGCAGCGACACGCGCGCAGCGGCCTGGTCGGCGGCGCTGTCGAACGCCGCGCGGCCCTCGCCGTGCGAGACCACCACGGGGATGCGCGAACCGGCCATGCCGCGCAGGAAGATCGAGGGCGACTCGACCACCTCCAGCAGGCCCAGGCGCGCCTCGAACTGCTCGCTGCGGTTGCGCAGGAAACGCGGCCAGTGGCCGGCACCCGGGATGATGGGCTTGAGCTGGCTCAGCATCTGGCAGCCGTTGCACACGCCCAGCGCGAAGCTGTCGCCGCGCGCGAAGAACGCCTCGAACGCCTCGCGCAGTGCCGGACGCTCGAGGATCGACGTCGCCCAGCCGCGCCCCGCGCCCAGCACGTCGCCGTAGCTGAAGCCGCCGCATGCGGCCAGGCCGGCAAAGCCGTCGAGCGCGACACGGCCGGCGATCAGGTCGCTCATGTGCACGTCGAACGCCTCGAAGCCAGCACGGTCGAACGCGGCGGCCATTTCTATCTGCCCGTTGACGCCCTGCTCGCGCAGGATCGCCACCTTGGGCCGCGCCCCCGTATTGATGAACGGCGCGGCGATGTCCTCGGCCGGATCGAACGCCAGCTTCGGCACCAAGCCGGGCGCGTTGAAGTCGCGCGCGGCGGCGCGCTCCTCGTCGGCGCATTCGGGGTTGTCACGCAGGCGCTGCATCGCGTGGGTAGTGGCCCACCAGGCGTCGAACAACGCGTCCCAGCGCCACTCCACCAGCACTTCGCCGTCGTCCAGCACGCGGATGGCGGCGGCCGCGTCCGGGCCCTCGACACGGCTGGCGACCGGGCGCGCGATGCGCTGCGCACAGTCGATCAGTCCATGGCGCGCCACCAGGTCGGCGAAGGCTGCGCGGTCCTCGGACGTGACCTGCACGACCGCGCCCAGCTCCTCGTTGAACAGCGTGCGGAACGGGTCCTCGCCCCAGCCGTCCAGGCTGATGTCCAGGCCCATGCGCGAGCAGAACGCCATCTCGCACAGCGTCGCGAACGCGCCGCCGTCGGAACGGTCATGGTAGGCGCGCAGCAGGCCGGCTTCGCGCGCGTCGCGGATCAGCTCGAAGAAGTCGCGCAGGCGCTGCGGGTTGTCGAGGTCGGGCACGCCGCCGTTGCGGTTGCCGTCCTCCGACGGTTGGCCGGCGAATGCCGGCAGTCCGCCATCGGCCACGGTGGCGTCCGGATGCACCTGCGCGAGCACCGACCCGCCGAGGCGCTGCTTGCCGCCGCCCAGGCCGATCAGCCACAACTCCGAGTCCTCGTCGCGGTCCAGCAAGGGCGTGAGTTGCGCGCGCACGTCGACCACCGGCGCGAAGGCGCTGACGATCAGCGACACCGGCGATACCGACTTGTGCGCCTGCCCGCCGTCCTGCCACTGCGCCTGCATCGACAGCGAGTCCTTGCCGACCGGGATGCTCAGGTCCAGCTCGGGGCACAACTCCATGGCCACGGCCTTGACCGCATCGAACAGCAATGCGTCCTCGCCGTCGTGACCGGCCGCGGCCATCCAGTTGGCCGACAGCTTGATGCGGTCCAGCGATTCGACCGGCGCCGCACACAGATTGGTGATCGCCTCGCCCACGGCCATGCGTGCGGCGGCGGGCGCATCCAGCAGCGCGAGCGGAGTGCGTTCGCCAATGGCCATCGCCTCGCCGGTGAATCCGTGGAACCCGGTGAAGGTGATGGCGCAGTCGGCCACCGGCAGCTGCCACGGGCCGACCAGCTGGTCGCGCGCCGTCAGGCCGCCGACGCTGCGGTCGCCGATGGTGATCAGGAACTGCTTGGACGCCACCGCCGGGTGCGCCAGCACGCGCAGCGCGGCGTCGTGCAGGTCCAGCCCGTCCCAACGCAACGCCGGCCACGGCGCGTCGCCCGGACGCTGCGTATCGCGATGCATCTTCGGCGGCTTGCCGAACAGCAGGTCCATGGGGAGGTCGATGGGGTGAGGATGGCCCGCTTGCGCGGCACTGCCGCGCGGGTCATCCGAACGCCCGGCGCGCTGCGCCGGGCCGGGTCGATCCGCGGCCCCGTTGTCGGACGAAGCGGCGTTTTCGCCATACACCGATTCCGCCGTCGCGCCATACCCCACCACCAGCCGCTCCTCGGCGGTGGCGTGGCCGACCACGGCGAACGGGCAGCGCTCGCGCTCGCAGATCGCGGCGAACTCCTCCAGCCGGTCCGTCGGCACGCCGAGCACGTAACGCTCCTGCGATTCGTTGCACCACAGCTGCATAGGCGACAGCGAGGGGTCGTCGCTGGGCACGCGGTCCAGGTCGATCACGCCGCCCAGGCCGGAGTCGTGCAGCAGCTCGGGGATTGCGTTCGACAAGCCGCCCGCGCCGACGTCATGCGCGGTGGCGACCGGGTTATCGGCACCCAGCGCGACGCAGCGGTCGATGACCTCCTGGCAGCGGCGCTCCATCTCCGGGTTGTCGCGTTGCACGCTGGCGAAATCCAGGTCCTCGGCGCTCTCGCCCGAGGCCACCGAGCTGGCGGCACCGCCACCCAGGCCGATCAGCATCGCCGGCCCGCCCAGCACCACCACCGCGTCGCCGGGCTTCATGCCGAGCTTCTCGACCTGGCCGCGGTCCATGGCGCCCAGGCCGCCAGCGAGCATGATCGGCTTGTCGTAGGCGCGCGCATGCGTGCCCTCGTCCAGCTCGAAGCTGCGGAAATAGCCGGCCAGGTTCGGCCGGCCGAATTCGTTGTTGAACGCGGCCGCGCCGATCGGGCCGTCGAGCATGATCTCCAGCGCCGGCGCCATGCGCGGGTTGAGCGCGCGCTCGCCTTCCCACGGCTGCGGCAGCATGGGGATGCGCAGGTGCGACACCGAGAAGCCGCTCAGGCCCATCTTCGGCTTGCCGCCGCGCCCGGTCGCGCCCTCGTCGCGGATCTCGCCGCCGGCACCGGTGGACGCACCGGGGAACGGCGCGATCGCGGTCGGGTGGTTGTGGGTCTCCACCTTGATACAGAACGCGGAATCCACTTCCGCCTCGGCGCGGTAGGCGCCGGTGCCCGGGTCGGGCCGGAACCGGCGCCCCGGGTAGCCGGCCACCACCGCCGCGTTGTCGCTGTACGCCGACAGCGTGTGCTCGGGCGTGCGCTGATGGGTGTGCTTGATCATCCGGAACAGCGACTGCGACTGCTCGCGCCCGTCGATGGTCCAGGAGGCGTTGAAGATCTTGTGGCGACAGTGCTCGGAATTCGCCTGCGCGAACATCATCAGCTCGACGTCCGAGGGCTGCCGGTCCAGCGCGGCGTAGCGCTCGCGCAGGTAGGCGATCTCGTCGTCGGCCAGCGCCAGGCCCAGGCGCGCATTGGCGGCATCGAGGTCGGCCAGCGCGATGCGCTCGAGCTGTCCGCGCGGTGGCGTCGCGAACAGCGCGGCACCGGCATCGGCGGTGTCCAGCAGCGACTGCGTCATCGGGTCGTGCAGCACCTTGCCCACGGCCACCTGCACCGCGGGATCGGTCGGCCAGCCGGCCAGGTCGTAGCGCAGGCCGCGCTCGACCCGCTTCACCGGCAGGCGCGCCCCGTGCAGCAGCTCGGTGGCCTTGCTGGCCCACGGCGACAGCGTGCCCAGGCGCGGCGTCACGAAGCGCGAGACCGCGCCATCGACGCGCGCGGCATGGGCGCCACCGGCCTGCAGGATGCGCTGCAGCGCCTCGCCATCAGGCGTGGCACCGGGCTCGGGCTCGACCCAGTACACGGGCCAGGCATCGAGCAGTCGCAGGTCGGGATG
>MIDV01000017.1:0-14379 GCA_001830245.1 Lysobacterales bacterium RIFOXYA1_FULL_69_10
GCTGTGCTCCTGTCCCTGCTCGCAGGCGAGTGCCGGGGAGGGCTGCTTTTCGCAGCCGCTGACCGCAGCCGGCTGCTTCGACAGCGACACCGTCACGTCTTCGGAGTTGAAAGCGTCGCTGGCAACCATCGAATCGGCCGCGGCAGCGACGGCGGCCCCGGCCACCGGCGTCGCCAGCGTGGAATGCCGGCGCGTCGGCGCCTCGTCGGCCATCGGTGCCAGCGCGGCCATCATGTCGTCGAAGCGCTGCGTGCGAGTCGGGGCGGGCGATGCCTCGGAGGCTGCGGGCGTCGTGTTCGCATCACCCACCAGCTCGGCCAGCGTCGGTTCGGCCTCGCCCTCGGACCCGCGTTCGCGCACCGTCTCCCCACCCAGGCGGAACACGGCGCGGGCGCGGCTGGCCAGGCTGTTGCGCGAGGCGGTCGCGGCGGCGGCCTGCGATGCGGGGCCGGCGGTTTCGGTGGCGAAGGACGGCGCCGCAGCCGCGGCGGCCGGTGCGCGTTCGGCCGGTGCCTGTGCGGGCTCGCTTGCCTTGTCGATCACCTTGGCCTGCAGCGGCTTGAGCGTCGGGGCCGCGGTGCGCAGCGCCTGCTGCACCAGCGCCTCGTCGTAATCGGTGGCCGCGACCACCTCGATCCCACCCTCGGTCGGGCGGTTGGAGAGGATGACCGCATCCGGGCCCTGCTCGTCGCGGACCATCTTCAGCGCGGCGCGCATGTCGG
Source organism: Lysobacterales bacterium RIFOXYA1_FULL_69_10 (assembly GCA_001830245.1). Taxonomy (GTDB): domain Bacteria; phylum Pseudomonadota; class Gammaproteobacteria; order Xanthomonadales; family Xanthomonadaceae; genus Lysobacter_C. Next base: position 723 of record MIDV01000017.1, read on the forward strand.
GGGCGATGAAGCGTTTGATTCGCATGTCAGTGACCGGGTTTGAAGGGGCTAGGGGCTAGGGGCCAGGGGCTGGCAGGGCGGGTGTCGCGGGGGTCGCGGGTGGGCGGCGCGCCGTCCGGTGGATGCTCGATGTCTCTCCTGCAACTCATGTGCCTGCGCTCCCAAACCAGTCCCCAACCTCTAGCCCCTAGACCCTGTCGGGTTCACCCCACATTCCCCACCAGCCGCAGCTTCTTGTCCTCCGGCACTTCGCCGTAGGCCAGCACCGACAGGGCCGGCACGCTGTGGCGGACGAGGCGGGCGATCGTGGCGCGGATGCCGCCGGGGACCAGCAGCACCGCGGGTTCGCCGCGGCCTTCCTGCCGGGTGACGCAATCGCTCAGGTTCTGGTGCAGCCGTTCGGCCAGTCCCGGTTCCATCGCGGCGCCTTGCCCGCTGACCGAGTCCTGCAACACCCGTTCCAGCGCCGGCGCCAGCGTGTAGACCGGCAGTTCCGGCGCCAGGCCGTTGATTTCCTGGACGATGAAGCGGCCCAGCGCGGTGCGCACCGCGGCCGTCAGAACCGCCGGATCCTGGCTGTGGGCGCCGTGCTCCAGCAGCGCCTCCACGATCTGGCGCATCTGCCGCAGCGGCACGCGCTCGACCAGCAGCGACTGCAGCACCCGGACCACCACCGAAAGGGGGAGCAGCTTGGGCGTCAAATCCTCGACGAGCTTGGGCGTGGACTTTCCGACACTCGACAGCAGCTGCTGCACTTCGTCGTGGCCCAGCAGCTCGGACGCACGCTCGCGTACCAGGTGCGAGAGATGGGTGGCGACGACCGTGGAGGCGTCCACCACCGTGTAGCCGAGCGATTCGGCGTGCGCGCGCTGGGCCGAGGGGATCCACACCGCGTCCAGCCCGAACGCAGGGTCCTTGCCGGGAAGGCCTTCCAGCGGGCCGAACACGCGGCCCGGGTCCAGCGCCAGTTCGCGGTCCGGGTGCAGCTCGCCGGTGGCGACCGGCACGCCATGCACCAGCACGCGGTACTGGCCCGGGGCCAGCTCCAGGTTGTCGCGCACGTGCACGGCCGGGATCAGGAAGCCCAGGTCCTGCGTCAGCTTGCGGCGCACGCCCTTGAGCCGGGCCAGCAGCTCGCCGCCCTGGGTCTTGTCGACCATCGGGATCAGCCGGTAGCCGACCTCCAGCCCCAGCGGCTCGACCGGGCGCACCTCGTCCCAGCTCAGCTCGGCCATGGGTGAATTGGCCTGCGCGGCGGCGGTGGCCTCCGGCGTCGGTGCCTCGGCCTCGGCCGCCTTGCGCTTGTGCAGCCGCCACGCGGCGTAACCCAGCGCCGCGGCCAGGATCAGGAACGGCAGGTTGGGCATGCCCGGGATCACGCCGATGATGCCCATCAGCAGCGCCGCCACGGTCAGAGCGCGGCCGTGGCCGAACATCTGGCCCTGCACGGCCTCGCCCATCTCCTGCTCGGAGGTGGAGCGCGTGACCAGCATCGCCACTGCGGTGGCCACCAGCAGCGCCGGGATCTGCGCGACCAGGCCATCACCAATCGCCAGCAGCGTGTACACGCGGGCCGCGTCGCTGAAGGCCATGTCGTGCTGGAGCATGCCGATCAGCAGGCCGCCGACCAGGTTGATGACCAGGATCAGGATGCCGGCGATGGCATCGCCGCGGACGAACTTGCTGGCACCGTCCATCGAGCCGTAGAAGTCGGCTTCCTCGCGCACTTCCTGGCGGCGGGCCTTGGCGTCCTCGCGGGTCAGCAGGCCGGCGTTGAGGTCGGCGTCGATGGCCATCTGCTTGCCGGGCAGGGCGTCGAGGATGAAGCGCGCCGACACCTCGGAGATGCGCCCCGCGCCCTTGGTGACCACCACGAAGTTGACGATGGTCAGGATCGCGAACACCACGATGCCGACGGCGTAGCTGCCGCCGATCACGAACTGGCCGAAGGATTCGATGACGTGGCCGGCGGCGGCCTCGCCCTGGTGGCCGTTGAGCAGCACCACGCGGGTGGAGGCGACGTTCAGCGCCAGCCGCAGCAGCGTGACCAGCAACAGCACGCTGGGGAAGATCGAGAACTCGAGCGGGCGCTTGACGTAGACCACCGCCAGCATCACCACGAGCGACAGCGCGATGTTGATGGTGAACAGCATGTCCAGCATCAGCGGCGACAGCGGCACGATGACCATTGCCAGCATCGCCATCACCACCAGCGGCGCGGCCGCGCCACTGCGCACCGCCGAGCCGACGCCGGCGAACCGTCCCTGCATCGCGCTCATGGCACGCACTCGTTCTTGAAGCCCTCCCCTTCAAGGGGAGGGTTGGGTGGGGATGGGGTGTTTTCGGAGCGGGTCCGGAGAGCGGGCGTCAAACCCATCCCCACCCCAGCCCTCCCCTTGAAGGGGAGGGAGCCGATGCGAGGCGCCGTCATAGAGCCGGCACCCCGGCGTCATCGTCCGGGCGGCCGTCGGCCTCGGCCTCGCCCAGCTGGACGTCCGCCAGCGACGGCGCGGGGCCGTGTGCGGGGTGCCAACGGCGCAGCTGGAACACGTAGGACAGCACCTGTGCAACGGCGGCGTAGAGTTTCACCGGGATTTCCTGGTCGACCTGCGCGGTCCGATACAAGGCGCGTGCCAGCGGCGGGGCCTCCAGCACGGCGATGCGGTGGCGCTGGGCGGCGTCGCGGATCAGCAGGGCCAATTCGTCCACGCCCTTGGCCACGACCTTCGGCGCGCGCATGTTGGCCGGGTCGTACTTGAGCGCCACCGCGTAGTGGGTCGGGTTCATCACCACCACGTCGGCGGTGGGGACGGCCTCCATCATCCGGCGCTGCGACATCTGGCGGGCCACCTGGCGCACGCGCGCCTTGATCTCCGGGTTGCCTTCGGTCTGCTTGAGCTCGTCGCGGATTTCCTGCTTGGTCATCTTCAGCTTGCTGCGGTGCTGCCAGCGCTGCCACGGCACGTCGATCGCCGCCAGCAGCGCCAGCGAGCCCGCCATCGCCAGCAGCGCGGTGACCGCGGTGTCCAGCCCGGTGCCGACAGCCGAATGCAGCGACATGCGCGGCATCGCCAGCATGTCGTCGAATGCCGACCACACCACCCAGCCGCCAACGCCGATGATCAGCACCACGCGCAGCAGCGAGCGCAGCAGCTCGGCAAAGCCTTCCTTTCCATAGATCCGCTTCAGGCCCGAAAGCGGGTTGAGCCGCTTGAAGTCCGGCTGCAGCGCCTTGTTGGAGAAGCGCAGCCCGCCCATCAGCGCCGGTGCGATGAAGCAGGCCGCCAGGGCAGCGGCGATCACCGGCAGGATGGGCACCATGAGACCCGCCATCAGCGAGGCGGCGTGGGGAATCAGCCGGTCCGGGCGCCCCAACGCCGCCGGGTCCACGATCAGCGCCTGCCGCAGCCAGCCCTGGGACGCATCGCCCAGGCCGGACGCCAGCGCCATCAGCGCCAGCGCGGTGACGCCCAGCACGGCGACGTTGCCCAATTCGCGCGATCGCGGGACGTCGCCCTTTTCGCGCGCTTCGCGAAGGCGTTTTTCGGTAGGTTCTTCGGTGCGGTCTTCCTGGTCCTGCTCGGCCATGGCGCGCGGGGTCTGCGTGGCCCGGGGCGGGCGATGCCGCTACCGCTGCAAGGGCTGTTCCAGCACGTGGTGCTTGTATGGGCCGCCGTAGCCCGGGTAAGCGCAGCGCACCCGGGTGCGTACGTCCATCGGCGCAGTGTCGCGTCCCGGGTGCGCTGCGCTTACCCGGGCTACGCCGATCCACAGATGCGGTTACGGCGTCAGGCCCCTGGCCGCCATGAACGCATCGCCAAACAGCTGCTCCACCGGCGCCTGCACGTGCCGCATCAGCAGGGCGATCAGCAGCAGGCCGACCAGCAGGGCCACCGGCAGGCCAATGGCGATGGGATTGAGCGCGGAGGCCGCGCGCGACAGCACGCCGAAGGCCAGGTTGACCGCCAGCAGCGCCATCATCACCGGCAGCGCCAACAGCAGCCCGGCCTGCAGGCAGGTGCCGAAAAAGCCGGGCACTGCCGCCAGCAGCTCGTGGCGGTCGACCAGGGGCTGGCCGATCGGCAGCGTCTGGTAGCTGCCCATCAGCAGTTCCACCAGCGCCAGGTGCGCGTCCAGCGCGAAGAACAGCAGACCGAAGGCGAGGTAGAACCACTGCGCCAGCACCGGCGAGGACGCGCCGCTCAAGGGGTCGGCCATGGTCGCGAACGACAGGCCCATGCCCTGGCTGACCAGTTCGCCGGCAAAGCGCCCGGCCTCGAACGCCAGCCGCAGCATCATGCCGATGGCCACGCCCACGGTGATCTCGCGCAGCACGGTGATGAAGGTGGTCGCATCCACCGCCGCGGCCGGCGGCGTCGGCAGCAGCGTCGACAGCGCGCCGGCCAATGCCAACGTGACCATCATCCGCGCCCGCACCGGCATGCCGCGCCCGCTGAGCATCGGCAGCACCATGATCGCCGCGCCGATGCGCAACGCCGTCCACAGCACCGTGCCGAGCAGGGCGAACAGGTTGACGCCGGTCGCGGTGGTGAGGGTGACGGGGTCCATGGACGCAGTCGGGCGCGACTAGCCGATCAGGTGCGGAATCCGCTGGAACAGGTCGATGGTGAAGCTCACCAGCTTGCCCAGCAGGAAGTGGCCGGTGATCGCCAGCGTGGCCGCCAGCGCGATCGCCTTGACCACGAAGGCGATGGTCTGTTCGTTGATCTGGGTGGCGGCCTGAATGATGCCGACCACCACGCCGACCACCAGCACGGCCAGCAGTGGCGGGGCGCCCATGAGCAGGGCCATCTGCAGGCCGCGGCCAATCTCGGTGAGGGCGGTTTCGGGGGTCATGGTCGCGGCCTCGCGGTGCCGGTCAAACAGGGTTGAAGCTGGCGGCCAGCGATCCGACGACCAGCACCCAGCCGTCCACCAGCACGAACAGCAGGATCTTGAACGGGGCGGAGATCATCATCGGCGAGAGCATCATCATGCCCATCGACATCAGCACGCTGGCGACCACCAGGTCGATGATCACGAACGGGATATAGATCAGGAACGCGATCTCGAACGCGGTCTTGAGCTCGCTGGTCAGGAACGACGCGGCCAGTACGCCGAACGGCACGTCCTGCGGCGTCGCGTACGGGCCCGAGTTGGACAGACCGGCGAAGGTCATCAGGTCGGTCTCGCGCACCTGCGCCAGCATGAAGCCGCGGAACGGCGCCGACGCGGCGTCCCATGCCGCCTTGAAGTCCATCTGGTCGTTGAGGTACGGCGAGATGCCCGCGACCCAGGCCTGGTCGAACACCGGCATCATCACCATCGCGGTGAGGAACAGCGCCAGCGCCAGCAGGATCTGGTTGCTCGGCGTCTGCCCGGTGCCCAGCGCCTGCCGCAGCAGCGCCAGCACGATGATGATCCGGGTGAAGGCGGTCAGGCCCAGCAGCGCGGCCGGCAACAGCGTGATGCCGGTCATCAGCAGCAGCACCTGCAGCTGCAGGCTGACCGGCTCGCCGCCGATCTCGCCGACGTTCACCGCCGGCAACGAGGGCGAGGACTGCGCGGCGGCCGGGTCGGCCGGTGCCGGCGCGGTCTGTGCCAGCACGGGCGCGGCGGCCAGCAGGGTGAAGGCCAGCAGCAGGCCGGCCAGCAGGCCGCGGATCGATGAGAAATGACGGCTCATGGCTTCTTGCCGAAGTGCTGGGACAGCAGTTGCGCGAACGCCGGCGGTGCATCCGCCTGCGGCAACGGTTGCGCCAGTGTGTGCAGGGTGCGGGTGCCGCCCGGGCCGACGCCCAGCAGCAGTTGCGTGCCGCCGACGTCGACCACGACCGCGCGTTCGCGCTGGCCCAGCGGGACGGAGGCGACCACGCGCAGCGCGCTGTTGGCCGCGCCGCCACGTGCGGCGCCGGGCAGGCGCTTGGCCAGCCACGCCATGCCCAGGATCAGGCCGAGCACCAGCAGCAGCGCGAACAGGCTGCCGGCAACGCTTCCGGCGGTGGAGGTCGGGGCGGGCATCGGCGCGGCGGCGCTGCGCGGCGTTGCAGGTGTGGGGGTGGCGGTGCGCGGTGCGGCGGCTGGCGTGCCAGCGGCCGGGGTTGCCTCAACCGTCGCGGGGTCGGCAACGACATCGCCGGTCGCGGGTTGGGTCTGTGCTGATGCGGCAGGCGGCACGCTCGCGTTGTCGTCCATCGCGTTCGCCGGCTCGCCGTCGGTCGGCTGCGGCGCATCGGTCGCGGCCGGAGCGTCCACGAGCGGGGACGTCGAGACGGCCGCGGCGGTCGACGGCATCGCGACGGCGGCGGACGTGGTCGTCGAAGTCTCGACCGGCGCCATCGGCGCGACCGGCGTCGGCGCGGCCGAGGTGGCCGACGCATCCGGCACGCTCGCGCACGCGCTGCCACCGACGGCGATTGCCATTGTCCCGCCCACCAGCAGGCAACGCACCACGGCGCGGGCGTGCGCGCGCTGCATCAGCGCAGGCGCTTGATGCGTTCGGACGGGCTGACCACGTCGGTCAGGCGCACGCCGAAGCGGTCGTTCACCACCACCACCTCGCCCTGGGCGATCAGTGTGCCGTTGACGAACACGTCGAGCGGTTCGCCCGCGGCGCGCTCGAGTTCGACCACCGAGCCCTGGTTGAGCTGCAGCAGGTTGCGGATCGGGATGCGGGTGCGGCCGACCTCCAGCGACAGCGACACCGACACGTCCAGGATCACGTCCAGGTTCATGTCGGCGCCGGCGTCGGCGTCGGGGGTCAGCGCGTCGAAGGCGGCGCGGTCGTCGGCGGAAACGGCTGTGTTCATGGCGTGGGCACGAGGGTGGCGAGAGAGGGAGTCGGCCGCGCGGCATGCACCTGCGTGACCTTGATGGCGTTCTTGCCGTTGTGGGTGCCGAACTCGCCGGAGAACAACGGCACCTGTTCGACGTTGAGCACGACGGTTTCGGGCAGTTCGATCGGGATCACGTCGCCGACCTTGAGCCGGCTCAGCTCGCGCAGGCTGATCGTGCGCTGGGCGATCGCGCTGCTCAGCTCCACCGGCGCGTCCTGCAGCTGGCGGCGCATGGCGTTGGTCCAGCCCTCGTCCTTCTCGATGCGGTCCGACTGCACGCCGGCATCGAGCTGCTCGCGGATCGGCTCGAGCATCGAGTACGGGAACGAGACGTGGAACTCGCCGCCGCCGCCTTCCAGTTCGACATGGAAGCGGCTGACGACGATGTACTCGCGCGGGCTGATGATGTTGGCGAAGTGCGGGTTGACCTCGGAGTTCATGTACTCGAACTCGACGGGCATGACGGGCGCCCACGCCTCCACCAGGTCGGCGAAGGTCTGCTTGAGCAGCAGCTGGATCACGCGCATCTCGGTCGGCGTGAACTCGCGGCCCTCGATGCGGGTGTGGTACTTGCCGTTGCCGCCGAAGAAGTTGTCCACCACGGTGAAGACCAGGCGCGGTTCGTACACCACCAGCGCGGTGCCGCGCAGCGGCTTCATCTTCACCAGGTTGAGGTTGGTCGGCACCTGCAGCGAGTGCATGTACTCGCCGAAGCGCATCAGGTCCACACCGCGCACCGACAGGTCGGCCGAGCGGCGCAGCAGGTTGAACAGGCCGATGCGCCAGGTGCGCGCGAAGCGCTCGTTGATCATCTCCAGCGTCGGCAGGCGGCCGCGGACGATGCGGTCCTGGCTGGCGAAATCGTAGGTGCGCGCCTCGCCGGGTTCGGCGGGCGCGTCCTCGGTATCGACCGCGCCACTGTCGACGCCATGCAACAGGGCATCGATTTCGTCTTGCGAGAGCAGGTCGGCGCTCATGCGGTTTCCGTCGTCTCGGTGTGGGTCGCGGCCGTGGTCACTGCGTGACCAGGCTGGTGAAGTAGACGGCCTCGACCTTGGCGGGCGCGCCTTCGGCTTTCAGCACGTTCTGCACTTCGGCCAGGGCCTGCTTCTGCAGCTGTTCCTTGGCGGCGCGCTGGGCCAGCTGGGTGGCCGACTGCTGTCCGAACAGCAGCAGCAGCTTGTTGCGCACGGCCGGGGCGTGGGCTTCCAGCGCGGTGGCGGTTTCCGCGTCGCGGGTCATCAGCTGGACGTCGGCCTGCAGGTAGCGCACCACGTCGGAATCGACCAGGTTGACCACGAAGGCCGGTTCCATCGCGTAGTAGAGGGCCGGCGCCTTGGCGGCCGCGGCGGCGTCCTCGCCCTCACCGGCCTGGGCCTGCCCTGACCACCAGAACCAGCCACCGCCCGCGGCGGCGGCCAGCACCAGCACGGCGACGATGGCGAGGATCAACTTGGTCTTGGACTTGGCGGGGGTCGGCTGGGCGGACACGCAGGACTCTCCATGAGGAATGCCCCAGCTGTGCAAGCGGCGTGCCGGCGGATGGCCGGGTGCGGTGACGGGGTTTTGACGGAGGCGACCTGAACGGGTCGGTGGTCGTCGTGCCGGGTTTCCGGCGCGGTGTCGTCGGTTGCGACGCCCCCTGTAGGAGCGGCTTCAGCCGCGAAGCCCGATCGCCGCGCCGCCTGCATCACCTTTGTAGGAGCGACGTGAGTCGCGACCGGGCACCCCACGCGCCGACGATTCCGGTTCGCGGCTGAAGCCGCTCCTACAGGGTTCCGGTGGACCGCCAGGTGTTGGGGACTGCCCTGTCATCTCCGTTGTAGGAGCAACGTAAGTCGCGACCCGTCGCTGTCCGAAGCTGCGCGGTCGCGACTTACGTCGCTCCTACAGGGAGCCGTGGTTGGCTCCCGGGGCCGCAACTCAGGCGTACTCGTCCAGCAGCCCGCGGCTGACCCAGCGCGCCGGTGCGGTGTCGCCGGCTGCGATGTCGCCGCCGTCGGCCTGGCCCGGGCTGCCGCCCATGCCGTTGTTGGATCCGTCCTGCCGCCCCTGGCCACCGCCGCTGCCCACGTGCGACTGCGCCAGTTGCAGGCCCTGCTGGCCCAGCATGTCGCGCAGGCGGTGCATGCCGGCTTCCAGCGCCTGGCGGGTATCGGCGTTGACCGCGCTGAACTCGGCGACCAGACGCGTGCCCTCCATCTGCAGGCGGACCTCGATCGGGCCGGCGTGGTCGGGATTCACGCGCAGCTCTGCGCGGCCGATGCCCTGTTCGGCCATCCACGCGATGCGCGTCGACAGGCCGTCATCGAAGCCGGCCGAAGGGTCGGCGGGCATCGGCAGCGGCTGCGCCAACGGGGACGCGCGCACCGCCGACAGGCTGGTGATGGAGGCGCCCGTGGTGGAGGTCAGCGGGGCGGGTTCGATGCCGCCGGCGTCGGCCGGGGCGGGGCCGGCCGCATCGCGGATGAGGGTTTCGAATGTCGCACCGGCTGCCGCGGCTTGCGCGGCGGTTTGCTGGGGAATGGCCGATTGCGGCAGTGCCTGCGTGAGCGCGGTGGCCGGCGCGTCGCCCTCGGTGGCCAGCGCGGCGTCCACACCGGAGGCCGCATTCTGGATGGCCATCGCCAACGAGGCCGAGGCGGGCAGGGGCGGTGCATCGGCGCCGGCGTGCAGCGTAGGCATCGCCAGGCCGGGCGCGTGCGCGCCGGGCAGTAGCGACACGCCCGGGGCTGCGGCAACGGGTGCCGAAGCCGGTGTTGCCGGCGTCAGCCAGGACCCGCCGAGCAGGCCCAGCAGGTGGTCGGGCAATGCCTCGTCGGTTGTATCGGCATCGGGTTCAGATGACGTGCCGTCACCGGCCGTCTCCGCTCCGATGCCGGGGAGCAATGGGGCGGGCGTGGACGCCTCGGCCGGTGCGTTCGCGCCGCCAAGCAGCAGCGAGAACGGGCTCTGGGCCGCTGCTTCCTGCTGCGACGTCGCTTTTCCGGCGCCGCTGGCGTTGGCGGCCGTCGGCGGTGCGGGCGTGGCGGGCAGGGCGGGCATCACGTCGAGGTCTCCGGGTCGCGGGCGACCTGCGCGGCACGGGCACGGCGGCCGCCGATGTCGTCCATCTCGCGCTGCACCAGCCGGTCGGCGCTGCGCGCCTCCTCGGCGCGGTAGCTGGACTTGAGCTTCTCCAGCACGTGGGTCTCGCGGCTGGCCAACATCAGGCGGGCGCGCTCGACATCGGCGCGCTCGCGGGTGCTGTCGACCACCTTGCGCTGCTGGTCCACCGCCTGCTCGAGCTTCTCGCGGAACGCCAGCCGGTTGGCCAGCAGCGCCGGGTTGAGGGTCGCGCCGGCCAGCGCCTCGGGCGAGGCGTACTCGGCCGCGTACCGGCGCAGTGCGTCCAGCCGCTCTTCCTGCTCGGCGACGACGCGGTCGCGTTGGGCGACCTCGCGGGCGACGTCGTCCTGGCGTTGCTGCTTGACCCGCAACAGCGGGTCCAGGCGCTCGGATCGGGTCACGGGGCGGTCTCCTGGCGGCTGTTGTTCTGGAGCGTGTCATCGTCCAGCAGCCGCGCAAGCGCCGCGCGGCTGGCTTCGACATCGGAAGCCTCGGTCACGTCCTGGCCGAGGAACTGCATGATGGCCGGCCACCGCGCCAGCGCCTCGTCGACCAGCGGGTCGCTGCCGCGCTGGTAGGCACCGATGGCGATCAGGTCGCGCTGGGCGTTGTAGGCGGCCATCAGCTGCTTGAGCTTGCGGATGCGCGCGCGCCACGCCGGGTCGGTGATCTCCTGCATCACGCGGCTGACGGACACCTCGACGTCGATGGCCGGGTACTGGCCGGCATCGGCGATGCGGCGCGTCAGCACGATGTGGCCGTCGAGGATCGCGCGTGCGGCGTCGGCGATGGGTTCCTGCTGGTCGTCGCCCTCGGTCAGCACGGTGTAGAAGGCGGTGATCGAGCCGCGCCCGTCCGCACCGTTGCCGGCACGCTCCACCAGAGCGGGAAGCTTGGCGAACACGGACGGCGGGTAGCCGCGCGTGGTCGGCGGTTCGCCGACCGACAGGCCGATCTCGCGCTGGGCGTGGGCGAAGCGGGTGAGCGAGTCCATCAGCAGCAGGACATGCAAGCCCTGGTCCCGGAACCACTCGGCGATGGCGGTCGCGCGCAGGGCGCCGTGCAGGCGCGCCAGCGGAGGGCGGTCGGCGGGGGTGGCGACAACGACGGAGCGGCGCAGGCCTTCCACGCCCAGCGTGCTCTCGACGAAGTCGCGCACTTCGCGGCCTCGTTCACCGATCAGGCCCACGACGATCACGTCGGCGGCGGTGTAGCGGGTCATCATGCCCAGCAGCGTCGACTTGCCGACACCCGAGCCTGCGAACAGGCCGATGCGCTGGCCACGGCCGATCGGCAGCAGCGCGTTGATCGCGCGCACGCCCACGTCCAGCGATTGGCTGATCGGCTCGCGCATCAGCGGGTTGATGGCGGTGCCGGCCAGGCCCATCCAGCCCTCGGGGCGGATTGCGCCACGGCCGTCCAGGGGCACGCCGTCGCTGTCGATCACGCGGCCCAGCAGGCCTTCGCCCACGGCCACTTCGCCGCGGCGGCGGGTGGCCACCACGCGCGCGTTGGGCAATAGGCCTTCCAGGTCGGCGGTCGGCATCAGGTAGGTGCGGTCGCCGGCGAAACCGACGACTTCGGTATCGACCCAGCGTCCACCGGAGGTTTCCACCTTGCAGCGCGAGCCCAGTGGCGCGCTGCAGCCGGAGGCTTCCAGCGTCAGCCCGACCGCGCGGCGCAGCACGCCCTCGCGTGCCAGCGCCAGCGATGGCGGCTGCGGATTGGCTTCGCCCAGCCGGGCGGCCAGGCGCAGGTTGCGCGCTTCCTGCCAGTTGGCGGCGGCGATGCTGCTCATGCGTTCATTCCAATCCGCGTAGCCCGGGTAACCCCGGACTTGATCCGGGGGCACCCGGGGTCGAAACGTGACGGCCGGCGAAAAGTCCCGGATGCGGCCGTTGGCCTTATCCGGGCTACGTGGACATGCGTCAGAACGCTCATGCTTCACCCCCGTCCGATTCCACCAGCGCGTCCAGGCACGCCTGCAGTCGCGCGGCCAGCGTGCCGTCGATGCGCATGCCTTCGCTGTGCAGGCGCAGTTCGCCGCGCGCGAGCGCGACGTCGTTGGTCAGGCGCACACCGCTCAGGCCGGCCAGGTGCGGGGCCAGCACGCCCAGGTCGTCAGGATGCAGGCGCAGTTCCACTTCGCGGTTGGTGGTGCCGACCGCGTCCAGCGCTTCGCGCACCAGGTCGGCCAGCAGCGTCGGGTCGGCCTCGTACGCGCGGCCCAGCAGCACGCCGGCGATACGCACGGACAGGTCGCCCAGTGCATCGGCCACCTCGCCGTCGAGCCGCGCCAGCGGGCGGGTGAAGCCGTCCAGGATGCCTTCGATCTGCGCGATCATCCGGCGCACGTCGGCCTGGCCGCTGGCCATGCCCTCCTCGTGGCCGCGGGCGAAACCTTCCTCGTACGCGGCCTTTTCCAGCGCCTGCAGGTCCTCGACGCTGGGTGGCTTGGGGATCTCGGGCTCGGGTTCACGGGTGCGGGCGAAGCCCGGCGCGGTCCAGCGGATGATCTCGGCGCTGGGCATGTCGAAGTCGGCGGCCTGCGCGCTCATACGAACGCCTCGGCCTTCACCGACAGCTGGATGCTGCCGTCATCGGCCATCTTGCGCACGATCGACAGGATTTCCTTCTGCGCGGCCTCGACCTCGGCCAGGCGCACCGGGCCGCGGGCTTCCATGTCCTCTATCAGGATCTCGGCGGCGCGCTGCGACATGTTGCTGGTGATCTTCTCGCGTACGCGCGGCTCGGCCCCGCGCAGGGCGACGGCCAGCTTCTCGTTGGGCACGTCGCGCAGCACCGTCTGCATGGCGCGGTCGTCGATGTCGGCGAGGTTGTCGAACACGAACATCTCCTCGCGGATGCGCCCGCCCAGGGTGTCGTCGATCTCGCCGATGGTGCCGAGGATGACTTCGTCCTGGCCCGAATCCATGAAGTTGAGGATGTTGGCGGCCACCTTGATGCCGCCGACGTTCGACGACTTGATGTTCTGGCTGCCGGCAAACTGCCGCGCCATCACGTCGTTGAGCTCGTTCAGTGCGTTGGGCGGGATGCCGTCCAGCGTGGCGATGCGCAGCAGGACGTCGGCGCGGGTGCGGTCGGGCAGGACCTTGAGCACCTCGGCCGCCTGGTCGGGGTCCAGGTGGGCCATGACGATGGCGATGATCTGCGGGTGCTCGTTGCGCACCAGGTCGGCGATCGCCCGCGGCTCCATCCACTTCAGCGTGTCCAGGCCGGACGTGTTGCGGCCGGCCAGGATGCGGTCGATCAGGCTGGCCGCGCGCTCCTCGCCCAGCGCCTGCGTCAGCACTGCGCGGATGTATTCGTCGGCACCCGCGCCCAGGGCATTGGGCTGGGCCAGCACGTCGACGAAATCGTCGAACACCGCGGCCACGTCGTCGCGCGACACGGCGCTGACGGAGGTCATCGCCAGGCCGAGCTTCTGCACTTCCTTGGCGCCCATGTGCTTGAGCACCTCGGCGGCCTGGTCCTCGCCCAGCGACAGCAGCACCACGGCGGCGCGCTGAACGCCCGAGAGCGGGGTCAGTTTCCGGACTTGCGCGGCCTCAGCCATCGGCTTCCACCCAGTTGCGTACGACGTTGGCGACGCGCTTGGGGTCGCTGCTCACGGCGGTGCGCGCGACCTGCAGTTTCTCGTCGAAGTTGAGTGCCGCCTGCGAGGCCTGCGAGGGCTGGCGCGGCGCCTGCAC
>MIDV01000017.1:14404-17918 GCA_001830245.1 Lysobacterales bacterium RIFOXYA1_FULL_69_10
CGAGGATGGTGCGCGCCAGCTCGACCACGCGGGGGTTTTCCCAGAACGGTGGGCCGGGCATGTCTTCCATCGCCGCGCCCGGCGCGAACGGGGCGTTGACCACGGAGATCATGTCGCCGCGCTGCTCGTCGAAGCCGATCGCCTGCTTGACCAGCGCGTCGATGCGCTGCAGCTCGGCGGCGTTGAGGGCGCGGTAGCTGACCTGGCCTTCCGTGCCGACCTGCGGAACGTTGTCGATCAGCACCGCGGCGGTGACGCGGCGGATGCGCACCGGCGCGCCGCGGGTGTGGGTCAGCGTGCGGTCCAGCTCGTAGTTGCGCACTGCGGTGCGCGCACTGGGGCCGTTGTCGGCGTCGGCCTGCACGGGCGCATTGCCCGGCTCGGCGAGGGCGGCCGCGGCGGTGGTCGGGGTATTGGCCGCGGCGCCCGGCACGCCCTGCGCCGTGGCGCCGGCACCGTCGATGTCGCCGGACTCGGAAATCTGCTCGCTGCGCACCAGGCCGGCGTCGGGGCCGTAGATCTCGCGCGCCTCTTCGGTCTGGGCGAAGTCCATGTCGACGCTGACCTGCGCGCTGACGCGGCCGCGGCCGGTCATCGGCTCCAGCAGCTCCTGGATGCGCTGCACGTAGACGGCTTCCTGGCGGCCGCGCTGCTCGAACTGCTTGGCGCCGATCGCCTCGTCGCTGTTGGGATCGGGGTTGGACAGCATGCGGCCGAACTGGTCGACGACGGTGACGTTTTCCGGCGGCAGCGACGGGATGCTGGACGCCACCAGGTGCACGATCGCCGCGACCTGGCCCTGCTCCAGCGTGCTGCCCGACTGCATCTGCAGCACGACCGAGGCGCTTGCCGGTTCCTTCTGGCGGGTGAAGGCGCTGGGCTTGGGCAGCGCCAGGTGCACGCGCGCTTCGCGCACCGGGCGCAGGTTGGAGATGGTGCGTGCCAGCTCGTTCTCCAGCGCATGCTGGTAGCGCGCGTTCTCGACGAACTGGCTGGTGCCGAAGCCCTGGTCCTGGCTCATCAGCTCGAAGCCACCGCTGGAGTTTGCGGGCAGGCCGGCCGCGGCCAGCGCCAGCTTGGCGTCGCCGAGGTTGTCCTGAGGCACCGCCAGCGCACCGCTGCCACTGTCGATGCGGAACGGGATATTGGCGCTGCGCAGCAGGTCGGAGGCCTCGCTGGTCGCCTTGGCGTCCAGCCCGGCGAACACCGGCACGTAATCCGGCTTCTGCGTCCAGAAGAACAGCCACAGGCCGATGGCGATCGCCAATGCCGCCAGCGCGAACACGCCCAGCTGCCGCACCGCCGGGATGTCCTGCAGGCGACCCAGGTCGCGCAGCTGGTTGGAGGTGCCTTTGGGGAGGGTGATGACGCTCATTTAGGGCGGGCCAATGTGGAAGGGGCGGTGGAGCGGGAATTGGGAGCAGGCAATGGGGAATCGGAAAGCGGGAAGGCGAATTGCCTATTCCCCATTCCCTATTCCCCGCTTCAGATCGGCATGTTCATCACGTCCTGGTACGCCTGGACCAGCCGGTTGCGCACCTCGACGGTGGCGCGGAAGGCGACCTGCGATTCCTGCATGGCCACCATCACCCGGGCCAGGTCGGCGCGCGGGTCGCCCAGTTCGAATGCCTGCTGCAACTCGCCGGACTTGCGCTGGGTGGCGCTGACGTTGTCGAGCGCGTTCGCAAGGGTTTCGGAGAACCCCGGGCCGTCGGACGGGCGTGCCGCGCCCTGGCCGGGGTTGAGCAGCGAGGGGTCGATGGCGTTGCCGGCGGGCGCATCGGCCCGCATCGCCGCGTGCGACTGGTGCGCGCGGATCTGCGAAAGGATCGATGAAATGGCGTCGCTCATTGCGGGCCGGGTCCGTGTCGGCGGGGTCTGCCCTGACTAGGCAAGGCGCGTGCCACGGGGTTGACGGGTTTCCGGCGCGGGGTGGTGACGGGGCGATGGCGGGGTGCCACGCATCTCCCACGAGCGGGACCGATGCCAGCGGTCCCTTTGTAGGAGCGACGTGAGTCGCGACCGCGAAACTCCGGGCGAGCGTTGTTCGCGACTTACGTCGCTCCTACAACGGAGGTGGGGTGCGCGGCGACCGGGGTTCGCGGCTGAAGCCGCTCCTACAGGGCGCTATGACGCCACGCGCGGGCATCACCCATGCCTGTTGTAGGAGCGACTTCAGCCGCGATCCGGAACCGGCGGCGCGTGGGGTTTCCGGTCGCGACTCACGTCGCTCCTGCAAATGTGATGTGGATTCGCGGCGACTGGGCTTCGCGGCTGAAGCCGCTCCTACAAGGGCTGCGCGATTGCGATCGGCGCATTTGCGACCCGTGCGGGCACGACCTGTGCGGTCATGACCCGTACTCACGACCCGCGCGCTTACGACTCGTCGCGGTCGAAGCCGTACTTGCGCAGCTTCTCCACCAGCGTGGTACGGCGCAGGCCCAGCAGCGGGGCGGCATGGGCGACGACGCCGTCGGCCTGCTGCAGGGCGGCGCGGATCAGTTCGACTTCGATCTCGGCCATGTGCCCGCGCAGGTCGATGCCTTCCGGCGGCAGTGTCGTGTTGGGCGACAGCGTGGCCGGGTCCGGGGCGGCCGCGGCCGCAGCGGCGGCGACCGGCGATTCGGGCATCGCGGCGACGGGCGTGTCCGGCAGGCCGGCGCGGTAGCGGGCCGGCAGGTCGTCGGCCGTGACCTGGCCGGAGGGGTGCAGCACCGACAGGCGCTCGAGCAGGTTGCTCAGCTCGCGCACGTTGCCCGGCCACGCGTAGTGGCGCAGCGCCTGCACGGCATCCGGCGCCAGCTTGACGCTGCCGCGGCCGGAGTCGGTCAGCTGGCGGGCGATGGCGGCGATCAGGTCGGGCAGGTCGTCGGCGCGCTCGCGCAGCGCCGGCATCTCGATGGGGAACACATTGAGCCGGTAGAACAGGTCCTCGCGGAACTTGCCCTCGGCGATGTGCGTTTCCAGGTTGCGGTGGGTGGCGGCGATGACGCGCACGTCGCACTGCATGGTCTGGGTGCCGCCCACGCGCTCGAAGGTGCGCTCCTGCAGCACGCGCAGCAGCTTGACCTGCATCGCCATCGGCATGTCACCGATTTCGTCCAGCAGCAGCGTGCCGCCCTCGGCCATCTCGAAGCGGCCCTTGCGCTGGGTCAGCGCGCCGGTGAACGCACCCTTCTCGTGGCCGAACAGCTCGCTTTCCAGCAGGTCGGCCGGGATCGCGCCGCAGTTGATCGCCACGAACGGCTTGCCGGCGCGCTTGGAGCGCTGGTGGATGGCGCGCGCGGCGACCTCCTTGCCGGTGCCCGATTCGCCCAGGATCAGCACGGTGGTGTCGAACGGCGCCACCTGGTCGAGCATCTGCGTCAGCTTGCGCACGGCCGGGCTGCGGCCGGTCGGACCGTTGTCGCCCTCGGCGGTGGTGCGGCGCTCGTCCTCGTCGATGCGCTTGAGGCTGGCGCGGCGCAGGGCTTCCTGCAGCTGGGTGCGGCGGATCGGGTAGTCCAGCGTCCAG
>MIDV01000018.1:0-2250 GCA_001830245.1 Lysobacterales bacterium RIFOXYA1_FULL_69_10
GCTTGTGCGGGCCCCCGTCAATTCCTTTGAGTTTCAGTCTTGCGACCGTACTCCCCAGGCGGCGAACTTAACGCGTTAGCTTCGATACTGGGTGCCAAGTTGCACCCAACATCCAGTTCGCATCGTTTAGGGCGTGGACTACCAGGGTATCTAATCCTGTTTGCTCCCCACGCTTTCGTGCCTCAGTGTCAGTGTTGGCCCAGGATGCCGCCTTCGCCACGGATGTTCCTTCTGATCTCTACGCATTTCACTGCTACACCAGAAATTCCGCATCCCTCTACCACACTCTAGTGACCCAGTATCCACTGCAATTCCCAGGTTGAGCCCAGGGCTTTCACAGCAGACTTAAACCACCACCTACGCACGCTTTACGCCCAGTAATTCCGAGTAACGCTTGCACCCTTCGTATTACCGCGGCTGCTGGCACGAAGTTAGCCGGTGCTTATTCTTTGGGTACCGTCATCCCCACCGAGTATTAATCGACAGGATTTCTTTCCCAACAAAAGGGCTTTACAACCCGAAGGCCTTCTTCACCCACGCGGTATGGCTGGATCAGGCTTGCGCCCATTGTCCAATATTCCCCACTGCTGCCTCCCGTAGGAGTCTGGACCGTGTCTCAGTTCCAGTGTGGCTGATCATCCTCTCAGACCAGCTACCGATCGTCGCCTTGGTGGGCCATTACCCCGCCAACTAGCTAATCGGACATCGGCTCATCTAATCGCGTGAGGCCTTGCGGTCCCCCACTTTCACCCGTAGGTCGTATGCGGTATTAGCGTAAGTTTCCCTACGTTATCCCCCACGAAAAGGTAGATTCCGATGTATTCCTCACCCGTCCGCCACTCGCCACCCAGAGAGCAAGCTCTCCTGTGCTGCCGTTCGACTTGCATGTGTTAGGCCTACCGCCAGCGTTCACTCTGAGCCAGGATCAAACTCTTCACTTAAAACTGCATTGCCCGAAGGCAAAAACATTTAGCTGCAGAGCTCGATCACAAGCTTTACGTATCGCTTGCATTTCTACAATTGACAAGATGCTCATGAATCGAACGCCTGCAAGATGGACAGCTTGTCCTTCCTGCAGGCGCCCACACAAGTCACCTGCGCACACTTTCAAAGAACTCGAAGTCGGCCTCAGCGCCTTCCTTCGTTGACCCCAACGTTTCCGTCGAGGTGAGCCGCCTATTATGGCGGACTTTTTCGTTTCGTCAACATCTTTTTTCGAAGTTGTTGGCGATCCGTTTCCCTTCTTATGGCGCCCTGCCGGTCCGGCAAGGCCCCGTGCGTCGGGGGAGGGAAAGTATGGCGCGTTCCGTCAGCTTTGGGAAGGGGTGCGGGTGGAATTTTTCACGTCCCGTCGACCGGTCTTCAGGCAGCGGCGCCCTGCTCAGCCCGCCACCAGGCGGACACGCGCGAAATTGCGCTTGCCCACCTGCAGGACGCCCTCGAAACCCGGCATCAGCTGGAGGCCCGGGTCTTCGACCACCTCGCCTTCCACCTTGACCGCCCGCTCCTTGAGCTTGCGGTTGGCTTCGGAGTTGCTGGGCGTGATCCCGGCCGCCGTCAGCAGCGCCGCAATGCGCATCCCGTCTGCCGGCACGCTCACCTCCTTCAGCTCCAGCAGCGACGTGTCTCCCTGCCCCGTGACGACGGCATGCCAGCCGGCGATCGCCTTTTCGGCGTCGGCTGCGCCATGGAAGCGGACCGCCAGCTCCCGCGCCAGGCGCAGCTTGACGTCGCGCGGGTTCAGTCCGCCGTCCGCGACCGATCGCTTGAGAGTGGCCGCTTCGGCCAGCCCGATCTCGAAGCTCAGCAGTTCGATCCAGCGCCACATCAGGTCGTCGCCGATCTTCATGGTCTTGGTGACGATGTCGATGGCCGGCTCGCTGACGCCTATGTAGTTGCCCAGCGACTTGGACATCTTGTTGACGCCATCCAGGCCCTCCAGCAGCGGCATGGTCAGCACGATCTGGGGTGTCTGGCCGTGGTGCTCCTGGAGTCCCCTGCCCATCAGCAGGTTGAACTTCTGGTCGGTGCCGCCGAGCTCGACATCCGCCTGCAGCGCCACGGAGTCGTAGCCCTGCACCAGCGGATACAGGAACTCGTGGATGGCGATGGACTGCTGGGCGGCATAGCGCTTGGCGAAGTCGTCGCGCTCCAGCATGCGGGCCACGGTGTGCTGGCCGGCGAGGCGGATCATGTCCGCCGCGCCCATCCTGCCGAACCATTCGGAGTTGAAGCGGACTTCCGTCCTTT
>MIDV01000018.1:2267-3553 GCA_001830245.1 Lysobacterales bacterium RIFOXYA1_FULL_69_10
AAGACCTGCTCCTCGTAGGTGCGGGCATTGGCCAGCACGTCCTCGCGGGTGAGCGGCTTGCGGGTGACGTTCTTGCCCGTGGGGTCGCCGATCATCCCGGTGAAATCGCCGATCAGGAAGATCACCTGGTGCCCCAGGTCCTGGAACTGCCGCATCTTGTTAAGCAGCACGGTGTGGCCCAGATGAAGATCGGGTGCCGTCGGGTCGAACCCCGCCTTCACGCGCAACGGGCGACCCAGCTTCAGGCGCGCCTCCAGTTCTTCGGGCTTGAGGATTTCGTCGGCACCACGGCCGATCAGGGCAAGGGCTTCAGCGGAAGACACAGGGAACAGTTCCAGTCAGGGGCCCGTGAAGGGCGAGTCAGTGAAGTGAAGTTACCGTTAAATAAAGGTAAACAGTGATACCAATCAAAAAAGCCATTTGACTCAATGGTTTGACGCGAAGTCTTCGCGTGTCTATGGTACGCCGATTGGGGCTTTGCCTTGGCCCCGGGGTGCGACCTTGATGCAAACTCATGGGGGCGGCAACAGCCGCAAGCAACAGTTCCGCGAGCGCCTCGGCGTGCTACGGGAAACCGCCGTGAAGCGGCACCTGCCGGAAGGCCGCTGGACGCGGCGCCACTGGATCCATGCCAGTCTGTTCACCACCATCGGCGTGTTGATGGCCACCATCGTGCCGGGCTTCTCCAGCGCCATCCAGGCGCCGGTCTCCCAGCCCCGCAACACCCTGCTGCTCGAACTGCCCGAATTGTCCGCCGCGCGCCAGGCCGGTACGGCCGGCGACAGCTGGCAGGTGGTGCGGGTGAAGCCTGGGCAGACCATGGGGGCGATCTTCGAGGAACTGGGCATCCCGGCCGCCACCCTGCACCGCATCCTGGAGAACAGCGATGCGAAGAAGGCGCTGACGCGCCTGAAGCCGGGCACCGAGATCGCCTTCGACCTGCCGGTCACCGGCGGCCTGCGTACGCTGCGCTACGACCGCGACCCCAGCCACCGCGTGGAGCTGCTGGTCGGCGCCGACAAGATCACCGAGCGGGTCATCGCGCGCGAGACGACCACCCGCACCGTCGTGCTGAGCGGCAAGGTCGGGCGTTCGCTGAACCGGTCGGCGCGCAAGGCGGGACTGACGTCGGCCAACATCAACTCGATGACCGACGAGATCTTCAAGTACGACATCGACTTCAACTCCGACCTGGGACCGGACGACCGCTTCAGCGTGGTGGTCGAACAGACCTGGCGCGAAGGCGAGCTGATCAGCACCGGACCGGTGCAGGCGGCCACCTTCAC
>MIDV01000018.1:3613-3716 GCA_001830245.1 Lysobacterales bacterium RIFOXYA1_FULL_69_10
CTTCACCGCCGCCGGCCGGCCGCTGAAGAAGAACTTCATCCGCATGCCCATCGCCTATGCGCGCATGAGCTCCAAGTTCGGTGCGCGACGCCATCCCGTGCTG
>MIDV01000019.1 GCA_001830245.1 Lysobacterales bacterium RIFOXYA1_FULL_69_10
CCATTGTGCAAGAGGCGGCGCTTCAGCCTGAATTTGTGATTCAGCCGATGAAGCATAGGTAAGAGGCCCAGCCACTACCCCGCGCAACAGGACAGTTGCTTTACGTCCTTGGTGAAGGTTTGTGCCGCGAGTTTCAGCCCCTCGACCATCGTCAGGTAGGGGAATAACTGGTCGGCCAACTCTCGCACCGTCATGCGGTTGCGAATCGCCAGTACTGCGGTTTGGATCAGCTCGCCTGCTTCCGGGGCTACCGCTTGCACGCCGATCAGTCGTCCCGAACCGGCCTCCGAAACCAGCTTGATGAAACCGCGCGTGTCGAAGTTGACCAGCGCCCGGGGCACGTTGTCGAGCGTCAGCGTGCGGCTGTCGGTCTCGATACCGTCGTGGTGCGCTTCGGCTTCGCTGTAGCCCACGGTGGCGACCTGCGGGTCGGTGAACACCACCGCCGGCATCGCCGTCAGATCCAGCGTCGCGTTGCCACCCGTCATGTTGATTGCAGCGCGGGTGCCGGCCGCCGCCGCGACGTAGACGAACTGCGGCTGGTCAGTGCAGTCGCCGGCGGCATAGATGTGCGGCACGGTAGTGCGCATCGCGTGGTCGATGGTGATGGCGCCTTGCGCATTGACCACCACACCGGCCGCGTCGAGGTTGAGCGTGCGGGTGTTTGGGGTGCGGCCGGTGGCGAACAACAGCCGGTCGGCATGCAGTTCGCCGCGTTCGGTGGTGAGCACGAATTCCCCATCCTCATAGGCGACCTGGCTGGCCTGGGTGTGGTCCAGCACTTCGATGCCTTCGGCGCGGAACACGGCCGTGATGGCCTCGCCAATGGCGGGGTCTTCGCGAAAGAACAGTGTGCTGCGCGCCAGCATGGTCACCTTGCTGCCCAGCCGGGCAAAGGCCTGCGCGAGTTCGACGGCCACCACCGACGAGCCGATCACGGCCAGCCGATCGGGGATCGTGTCGCTGGCCAGCGCTTCGGTCGACGTCCAGAAGGGCGTGTCTTTCAAGCCCGGGATCGGTGGAATCGCCGGACTGGCCCCGGTGGCGATGAGGCAGCGGTCGAAACTCACCTCGCGCATCCCGTCGTCAGCGGTTGCCACGGTCAGCGTGTGCGCATCCTTGAATCGGGCATCGCCGCGCAGCACGGTGATGGTCGGGGTGCTCGTCAGGATGCCTTCGTACTTGGCGTGGCGCAGTTCATCGACGCGCCCCTGTTGCTGAGCCAGCAAGCGCTTACGCAGAATCTTCGGCGAGGCGGCGGCAATGCCGTCATCGAACGGACTCTCGCGACGCAGATGCGCAATGTGGGCAGCGCGGATCATGATCTTGGACGGCACACATCCGACGTTGACGCAGGTGCCGCCGAGAGTGCTGCGCTCGATCAGCGTCACACGCGCCCCTTGCTCGACGGCCTTCAACGCCGCCGCCATCGCCGCGCCGCCGCTGCCGATCACGGCCACGTGCAGTGCAGCCTCATCGTCCTCGCGCTTTGGTTCGCCGCCCAGCCGCTCTTGTGCATTGTTCAGCAGGTCGCTGGGTTGCCCCGGCGCATCGGCAAGCTGCGCTCGGTAACCGAGTGCGGATACCGCCGCGACCAGCGAGGTCACGTCCGCGGCGGTACCTACGCTGGCCTCAATCTCGGCCCGGCGCTGTGGGTAGGACACTGAGGCCGAACGCACGCCGGGCACCTTTTCCAAGGTCTGCTTGACGTGCTCGGCGCACGACCCGCAGGTCATGCCATCGATGTGCAGCGTGATCGCCTCGGTCATGAGCGTGTGCTCACTTCTTGACGGTAGACGGGTAGCCGGCGTTCTCGGTGGCTTTGGTCAACGCGGCCGGAGTGGTCTTGGCATCGTCGTAGGTTACCACCGCCTCCTTGGGCTCCCAGGTCACCTTGGCCTCGATGACGCCTTCGACCTTGGTCAGCGCCTTCTTGACCGTGATCGGACAGGTGGCGCAGGTCATGCTCGGCACCGACAGCGTGACGGTTTTGGTGGCGGCCCAGGCGGGAGCGCTGAGGGCAACGGTCAGAGCGAGCAATGCGACGAGTTTCTTCATGGCAATCTCCTTTCAGTAGAACAGGGGCATGAGGTAGGGGAACACGAGCGCGATCAGCACCAGGGCGGTGACGATCCAGAAGATCACCTTGTAGGCCGTCCGCACCTGGGGCACGGCGCATGCGTCGTCCGGCGCGCAGGCGCGAGCCGGCCGGAAGATGCGACGCCACGCGAAGAACAGCGCCACGAGCGCCACGCCAATGAAGATCGGCCGGTACGGTTCCAGCGCGGTCAAGTTGCCGATCCAGGCGCCGGAGAAACCCAGCGTGATCAGCACCAGCGGACCGAGGCAGCAGGTCGAGGCGAGGATGGCGGCGAGGCCACCGGCGGCCAGTGCACCGCGGCCGTTGCTGGGGTCTGCCATGTGAGGGATCTCCTTCCGAGACGTTGCGTGATGCGCTAAGGTTACTTCCGTAGTCAAGTACGGAGTCAAGCGCGATGGTGAACGATCCGCAAACACTGACCATCGGGGCTTTCGCCAAGGCCGCTGGGGTCAACGTGGAGACCATCCGGTTCTATCAGCGCAAGGGGTTATTGCCAGAACCAGGTCGGCCCGTCGGCAGTATTCGCCGCTACGGATCGGCGGACGTGGCGCGGGTGCGTTTCGTGAAATCCGCCCAGCGGCTGGGGTTCAACCTGGACGAAGTCGGCCAACTCCTACAGCTTGAGGACGGCACTCACTGCAGCGAAGCCGCCGAGCTGGCTGCGCTCCAGCTCACCGACGTGCGCACCAAGATGGCGGACCTGACGCGAATCGAAGCGGTGCTGTCACGGTTGGTCAACGAGTGCCATGCGCAGCGAGGCACTGTGTCGTGCCCGCTGATCGATTCTCTGCACGGGAGCTAGGCGCGTGGCTTAACCCGGTTTTCCGTTCCACTGCGCCTCAAACCCCAGTTCGAGCCGGGGGCAAGGTGACCTGCCACTGATTGTTTCCTTGCACCGACATGCGCCAGACAAAGCCCACACTGAAGGCTAAAAGCGCGTAAGCCTTGCGATACCAGAAACCTACCGAACGAGAGCTGTCAGACAAGAAGGGCTAGTGCGGTCTTCCCAC
>MIDV01000020.1 GCA_001830245.1 Lysobacterales bacterium RIFOXYA1_FULL_69_10
GTTGTCGTACGACCACGGGGTGTCGTAGTGCAGCGTGGTGTAAACGACGCTGTGCTCGGACGGCGGCGGGCCGACCGGGCCGTAACCCTTGGAGTAGTCGTGGTGCGAGTCGTGCGCCATTACTTCAGCCCCTCAAGCAGCTCGTCGACCTTCGCCGCGTCGAGCTTCTCGTGGTAGTGCCCGTTGATGACGACGACCGGCGCGCCACAGCACGCGGCCAGGCACTCTTCCTCGCGCTTCAGGAACACGCGGCCGTCGGCGGTGGATTCGCCCAGCCTGCAGCCCAGCTTCTTCTCGGCGTGCGCGACGAGGTCCTCGGCGCCGTTGAGCCAGCAGCTGATGTTGGTGCAGAACGCCACGTTGTGGCGGCCGACCTTCTCGGTCTCGAACATCGAATAGAACGACGCGACCTCGTAGGCCCATACCGGCGGCAGGCCCAGGTACTTGGCCACCGCCGCGATCAGCTCGTCGCTCAGCCAGCCGCCGTTCTGCTCCTGCGCGGCATGCAGGCCCTGCAGCACGGCCGAGCGCTTGCGGTCCGGCGGGAACTTGGCCAGCCAGTGGTCGATGTGCGCGCGGGTCTTGTCATTCAGCGCGACCATCGGGTCGACGTGCTGACAGGCCTCGAAATTTCCGGTCGCCTTCATGTATTCCAGAACCTCAGCGGTCGATCTCGCCGAACACGACGTCGTAGGTGCCGATCATGGCCACCACGTCGGCCAGCATGTGGCCCTTGACGACCTCGTCCATCGACGAAAGGTGGGCGAAGCCCGGCGCGCGCAGCTTGCAGCGGAAGGGCTTGTTGGCGCCGTCGGACACCAGGTAGCAGGCGAACTCGCCCTTGGGCGCCTCGACCGCGGCGTAGGTTTCCCCGGCCGGCACGCAATAGCCTTCCGAGAACAGTTTGAAGTGGTGGATCAGCGCTTCCATGTCGTCCTTCATCTCCTCGCGGGAGGGAGGCGCGACCTTGAAGTTGTCCACGATCACCGGGCCCGGGTTGGCCTTCAGCCACGCCACGCACTGCTTGATGATGCGCGTGGACTCGCGCATCTCGGCCACGCGCACCAGGTAGCGGTCGTAGCAGTCGCCGTTGACGCCGACGGGGATGTCGAAGTCCACCGCGTCGTACTTCGCATACGGCTGCTTCTTGCGCAGGTCCCAAGCGATGCCCGAGCCGCGGATCATCGGGCCGGTCATGCCCCAGGCCAGCGCCTTCTCCGGCGGGATCACGCCCACGCCGACGGTGCGCTGCTTCCAGATGCGGTTATCGGTGAGCAGAGTCTCGTACTCGTCGACACGCTTGGGGAAGTCGTCGCAGAACGCGTCCAGGTAGTCCAGCAGCGAGCCTTCGCGCCACTGGTTGAAGCGCTTGAGCGAGGCGCCCTTGCGCCACGGCGACTCCTTGTAGCGCGGCATCCGGTCCGGCAGGTCGCGGTAGACGCCGCCCGGGCGGTAGTAGGTCGCGTGCATGCGCGCGCCCGACACTGCCTCGTAGCAGTCCATCAGCTCCTCGCGCTCGCGGAACGCATACAGGAACACCGCCATCGCGCCCAGGTCGAGCGCGTTGGAGCCGACCCACATCAGGTGGTTCAGGATGCGGGTTATCTCGTCGAACATCGTGCGGATGTACTGCGCGCGCTCGGGCGCCTCGATCCCCATCAGGGTTTCGATGGCCCGCACGTAGGCGTGCTCGTTGCACATCATCGACACGTAGTCGAGGCGGTCCATGTAGCCGATCGACTGGTTGAACGGCTTGGACTCGGCCAGCTTCTCGGTGCCGCGGTGGAGCAGCCCGATGTGCGGGTCGGCGCGCTGCACGACCTCGCCGTCCATCTCCAGGATTAGGCGCAACACACCGTGCGCGGCCGGGTGCTGCGGGCCGAAGTTGAGCGTGTAGTTGCGGATCTCGGCGGTGTTCAGGCCGGACTGGTTGCCGGCGTGCACGCTGTCGGGCTGCATGCGGGTCGACATGTCGCTGGCGGTGGTGCTCATGGCTTCCCCTCGCGGCCGGCGGCTTCGCCCGCCGCGGTCTGGTAGCGGGCATCGTCGCGGATCACGCGCGGCACGCCCACGCGCGGGTCGATGGACACCGGCTCGTAGATGACACGCTTCTTCTCGGCGTCGTAGCGGACCTCGACGTTGCCGATCAGCGGGAAATCCTTGCGGAACGGATGGCCGACGAAGCCGTAGTCGGTGAGGATGCGGCGCAGGTCCGGGTGGCCCTCGAACACGATGCCGAACAGGTCGAACGCCTCGCGCTCGAACCAGTTGGAACCCGGCCACACCGAAGTCAGCGAAGCCACGACGGGCAGGTCGTCGTCGGGCGCGAACGTGCGCAGTCGCACGCGCAGGTTGTGCTGCACCGACAGCAGGTGCGCGACGGCGGCGAAGCGGCGCTCCGGCACGGCGGCGGCGCCGTTGGGCTGCTCGCCCCAGGCAAAGCGGCCGGCACTCTTGCCTTCCACGCCACGCGAGAAACCCTCAGAGGACACGTCGGTGTCCCACTCGTCGCTGCCGTAGCTCAGGTAGTCCACGCCACTGACGTCGACCAGCTGCTCGAAGCCGAACTCGTCGCGCAACGCGCGCGCCGCATCCAGCCAGCCGCTGGCCTCGACATCCAGCGTGACCTCACCGCGAGGCTCCGCCACGCCGACCACGGCGGCAGTGTCGCCACCCTCGAAGCGCGCGCGCAGCCGTTCCACGAATGCAAGCATCGTCGGGCCCATGTCAGCGCACGCCCTGCTTGCTGTCGCCGAAATTGGTGCCGCGGCGGATCTTCTTCTGCAACTGCAGGATGCCGTAGACCAGCGCCTCGGCCGTCGGCGGGCAGCCCGGCACGTACACATCAACCGGCACCACGCGGTCGCAACCGCGCACCACCGAGTACGAGTAGTGGTAGTAACCACCGCCATTGGCGCAACTGCCCATCGAAATCACCCACTTGGGGTCGGGCATCTGGTCGTAGACCTTGCGCAGCGCCGGCGCCATCTTGTTGACCAGCGTGCCGGCCACGATCATCACGTCGGACTGGCGCGGCGACGGGCGGAACACCACGCCGTAACGGTCCAGGTCCAGGCGCGAGGCGCCGGCGTGCATCATCTCGACCGCGCAGCACGCCAGGCCGAACGTCATCGGCCACATCGAGCCGGTGCGCGCCCAGTTCCACAGGGTGTCGAGGTTGGTGGTGACGAACCCCTGCTGCATCACGGGGTTGTCGGATTCCGGCAGCAGGATGTCGTCCAGCCGCCCTTCGGGCAGCGGGTTGTGCATCAGGCCGGAGATGGTCCGGGTCACTCCCATTCCAGCGCCCCTTTCTTCCAGACGTAGACGAAGCCCAGCAGGAGCATGCTGGCGAAGATGCCCATCTCGACCAGCCCGATGATTCCGAGGTCGCGGAACACGGTGGCCCAGGGGACGATGAAGATGATTTCCAGGTCGAAGATGATGAACTGGATGGCGATGAGGTAGTAGCGCACGTCGAACTGCATGCGCGCGTCCTCGAAAGCCTCGAAGCCGCACTCGTACGGTGCGAGCTTCTCCGCGGTCGGACGCCGGGGCCCGAGCACGCTGCCCACGACCAGCAGGGCCACGCCGATGCCGCCGGCGACGATCAGGAACAACAGGGTCGGCAGGTATTCGGCCAGCACGGTGCTCTCTCGGCTTCTCTTTGGCGACGGCCGCGTCGCCACGGCCTTGGCTCGGCGCCGGGCGCCGCTGTGCGCGCGAGGCGCGTGGCGACCACGTACACGCGGAACCGCCGGTACTACGCGGACGGCCCCGGGGAGCCGGTACCGCCTGATTGATGCATCACCACTGGAATGGTGCCCAAGGGGGGACTCGAACCCCCACGACCGAAGCCGCTACCACCTCAAGGTAGTGCGTCTACCAATTCCGCCACCTGGGCAATGGCCATCCAGTTGTGCTGCAGGCCGTCCTGGCCGTGACCCCGTACATGCCGACCGGTGTCGTCGATCATTGCTGATCCGCACCCCGCGATCCGTGCCGGGCGCCAAGAACTCGCATTATCGCGTAACGCGGTGCCGCTGTGGGCGGTTACTGCGTGTCGCCGCCCTCGGCCGGCGCGGCGGGCACTTCGGCCGGCGCCTGCTCCGGCGCGGCCTGCGGCACCTGCGGCTGGGCCGGCACCTGTGCGGGCGCCTGCTCCTGGCCGGCGGCCGGGGCGACCGCGGCGGGCACCTCCGACATCAGGCCGAGGTCCTGTGCCGGCGCGTCGCCGCCTGCGGCACGGTTCGTCGCCTGCCACGCCATGAACAGGCTGATCCCGAAGAAGGTGATCGCCAGCCACTTGGTGGCCTTGGACAGGAAGTTGGAGGCGCCGCGCGAACCGAACACGGTGGCCGACGCGCCGCCGCCGAAGCCCGAGCCCGCCTGCGCACCCGCGCCGCGTTGCATCAGGATCAGCGCGACCATCGAGATCGCGACCAGCACGTAGATGACGTTGAGGAACAACAGCATCGGAAAGACTCTTGTTGCGTTGGACGCCGGCCGGCCGGGCCGGTGGCGTCAGGGCGCCGCCGCGGTTGCGATGGCGTTGAAGTCGGCCGCGGCCAGCGAGGCGCCTCCGACCAGCCCGCCGTCGACGTCGGGCTGCGAAAACAGCGCCGCCGCGTTGTCGGGCTTGACGCTGCCCCCGTACAGGATGGGCAGCGAGCCCGCGATTCTAGCATCGTATGCGGCGATTTCGCCACGAATGAATGCATGCACGGCCTGCGCCTGCTCCGGGCTGGCGGTCTTGCCGGTGCCGATGGCCCAGACCGGCTCGTAGGCGACGATCGCGCCATCCAGCGCGGCCGCCCCGCCCTGCTCCAGGATCGGTGCCAGCTGCTTCTGGATGCGCCACTCGGTCTGGCCGTCCTCGCGCTGGCTGAGGGTCTCGCCCACGCACAGGATCGGCGTCAGTCCGGCTTCGCGCGCGGCGAAGAACTTGGCCGCCACCTGCTCGCTGGTCTCGCCGTGGTACTGGCGGCGCTCGGAATGGCCGACCAGCCCGTAGCGCGCGCCCACGTCCATCAGCATCGCGGCCGACACCTCGCCGGTGTAGGCTCCCTGGGTGTTGGCACTGACGTCCTGCGCACCGAAGGCCAGGCCACGCTCGCCGTAATGCTCGACCAGCTCGCCCAGGTACGGCAGCGGCGGCAGGATGATCCGCTCCACGCCCTCCGCGCCGGCACCGACCACGGCGTCGAGCAGTTCGAAGGCGAAGGCACGGGTACCGTGCAGCTTCCAGTTACCGGCGACGATCCTGCGGCGCATGACGGCTCCCAATCAAAGGTCGCGAAAGCCTAGCGGCGCACCATCGGGTGGGCAAGCTCGACGCGTGTGCCCACCCGCTTCCGCCACGACCGGCAAGCCGCTACTTCAGCTTGATCTCGCGAAGCCGCTCTTCCAGGTAGCCCTGCGCCGTGATCGGCTCGGGATAGCGGCTGGGGTTGTCCGCGGTGACCGTCGAAGGCAGCACGTCGATCACGAAATCCGGGTTGGGGTGCAGGAAAAACGGCGTGGAGTAGCGCGGCTGGCGCGCCTTCTCCCCCGGCGGGTTGACCACGCGGTGCGTGGTCGACGGGTACACGTGGTTGGTCAGGCGCTGCAGCATGTCGCCGATGTTGACGACGATGGTGTCGGCGTCGGCGGTGAACGGCACCCAGTCGCCCTTGCGCGAACGCACCTCAAGACCTTCCGCGCTGGCGCCGACCAGCAGGGTGATCAGGTTGATGTCCTCGTGGGCGCCGGCGCGCTCGTTGGGGATGTCGTCGGAGGTGATCGGCGGGTAGTGGATCGGCCGCAGGATCGAGTTGCCGGAGTCGGTCTTGTCGGCGAAGTAATCCGCCGGCAGGCCGATGTGCAGCGCCAGCGCCGACAGCACCTGCGAGCCGAGTGCATCCAGGGATTCGTACAACCCGTAGCCGTGCTCGCGGAAGCCGTCCACCTCCTCCGGCCACAGGTTGGGCGGCATCACGTCGGCGTATTTCGAGTCGCGCGGAATCTCGCGGCCGATGTGCCAGAACTCCTTGAGGTCGTGGTGCTTGGCGCCCTTGGCGGTTTCCACGCCGAAGGGCGTGTAGCCGCGTGCGCCGCCGCTGCCGGGGACGTGGTACTTGCGCTTGGTGTCTTCTGGCAGCGCGAAGAAACGCTTGAAGACGTCGTACGAGGCGGCGATGCGGGCGTCATCGATGCCATGGCCACGGATGCCGGCGAAGCCCCACTCGCGGTAGGCAGTGCCCAGCTCCTGGACGAAGGCGTCGCGGTCGGCCGGGCTGGAGGGGTGCGTGAAGCGGCGGATGTCGAGCGTGGGGATGGTGTTCATGCAAGTCCGGCGGGCCGTACGCCGGCCCGGCAAGTCGTGGAAATCAGGCGGCCGCGGCGCGAACGGCGCCGGCCAGGGTGTCGAGGGTGTCCTGCATCAGCGCATCGTCATCGGCTTCGACCGTGACGCGCACGACCGGTTCCGTGCCCGACGGCCGCAGGAAGGCGCGCCCGCGCCCCTGCACCGCACGCTGCGCGTCGGCCAGCGCGGCCTGCACCGCCGGCGCCTCGGCCGGGCGGGCGTCGCCCTCGTAGCGGACGTTGACGGTCTTCTGCGGCACCTTGACCAGGCCAGACAGCGCCTGGCGCAGGGACAGCTTGCGGCGGCGGAGCACTTCCAGCACCTGGAGTGCGCTGATGATGCCGTCGCCGGTGCTGGCACTGTCCAGGCACAGCAGGTGGCCGGAGGTCTCGCCACCGAGCACGCCGTCGTTGGCGACCAGCTGCTGGTGCACGTAGCGGTCGCCGACCTTGGCGCGGATGAAGCCGATGCCGCGCTCGCCGAACGCGCGCTCCAAGCCGTAGTTGGTCATGAGGGTACCGACCACCGGGCCACGCAGCCGGCCGCTGGCCAACCAGTCGGTCGCCAGCACGTACAGCAGGTCGTCGCCATCGCAGACGGTGCCATCGGCATCGATGAACAGCACGCGGTCGCCGTCGCCGTCGAAGGCGATGCCCACGTCCGCGCCGGTCTCGCGCACGCGCGCGGCGAGGAACTGCGGGTGGGTCGAGCCCACGCCGTCGTTGATGTTGGTGCCGTTGGGGTCCACGCCGAGCGCGTCGACGCGCGCGCCCAGTTCGCGCAGCACTAGCGGTCCGATCTGGTAGGTCGCGCCGTTGGCGCAGTCCATCGCGATGCGCAAGCCGCCCAGGTCGAACCCGCGCGGCACGGCGTTCTTGCAGGCCTCCACGTACCGGCCGATCGCGTCGCGCGTGCGCAGCGCCTTGCCCAAGCGGTCGGACTCGACGGTGCGGAACGGTTCGTCCAGCGCGGCCTCGATGGCCAACTCGGTGGCGTCGTCGAGCTTCTCGCCGTGGGCGGAGAAGAACTTGATGCCGTTGTCGTGGTGCGGGTTGTGCGAGGCGGAGATCACGATGCCGCCGTCGGCACGGAGCGAGCGCGTGAGGTGCGCGACGGCCGGGGTCGGCATCGGTCCCATCAGCTGCACGTCGACGCCGGCCGCGACCAGCCCGGCTTCCAGCGCGGCCTCGAACATGTAGTTGGAGATGCGCGTGTCCTTGCCGATGATCACCACCGGCTTGCGCCACTCGTTGCGCGTCAGCGCGTGGCCGTAGGCGTTGCCCAGGCGCAGCACGAAGTCGGCCGAGATGGGGCCCTGCCCCACCCGGCCGCGGATGCCGTCGGTGCCGAAATACTTCCGGCTCACGCGGCCACCTCTTCGTCCGCGACCGGTGCGGGCTGCTTCATCAGCAGCGCCAGCAACTGGGCGATGCGCTCGCGCATCTCGCGGCGGTCGCAGATCTGGTCCACCGCACCGTGCTCGAGCAGGAACTCGCTGCGCTGGAACCCTTCCGGCAGCGTCTCGCGCACGGTCTGCTCGATCACGCGCGGCCCGGCGAAGCCGATCAGGGCCTCGGGCTCGGCCAGGTTGATGTCGCCCAGCATCGCCAGCGACGCAGACACGCCACCGGTGGTCGGGTGCGTCATCACCGAGATGTACGGCAATCCGGCCGCGCGCAGCCGGCCCAGCGCCGCGGACGTCTTGGCCATCTGCATCAGCGAGAACAGGCTCTCCTGCATGCGCGCGCCACCGGTGGCCGAGAAGCACACCAGCGGGCAGCCGATCTCCAGCGCGGTTTCGGCGGCGCGGGCGAAGCGCTCGCCCACCACCGAGCCCATCGAGCCGCCCATGTAGGCGAAGTCGAACGAGCACGCCACCAGCGGTCGCTGCTTCAGCGTGCCGCGCATGGCGATGAGGGCGTCACGCTCGCCCGTGGACTTCTGCGCGGCCTTGATGCGCTCGCCGTACTTCTTCTGGTCCTTGAACTTGAGCACGTCGGTCGGCCCGAGTTCGGCGGCGATCTCCTGCATGCTGCCCTCGTCGAGCAGCGACTTCAGGCGCGCGCGGGCGCGGATGGCCATGTGGAAGTTGCACTTCGGGCAGACCTCCAGGTTCTCCTCCAGCTCCGGGCGGTAGAGCACGGCGCCGCAGCGGTCGCACTTTTCCCACAGCCCCTCGGGCACGCTGCGCCGCTTGTTGGCGGCGGCCGAATCGGTCCGGATGCCCGAGGGCATGAGTTTCTTGAGCCAGCTCATCCTGGTGGGTTCTCGCTTTCTCGTGGTTCGGCGGCTGCCGTGCGGAGCCGTGGTGCCATGTCCGCGCCACGGCCTTACGGGCCGTAACCGCGTCCCTGGGTCGGACCCGGTGGACCCATACGGCACCAGGGCCCGGCGAACAGGCGGCCGGACAGTTTAATGCCGTCCGCGGGTACCTGCCCGTTCCCGCGGCAAGCCGCCGCGGGCGCGGGCCCGGCCCGCGACGCGCTGAACGCCTCAGCCGGCGTCGAGCGCCGCGCGCAGCGGGGCCAGGAACCGGCCCGCGCGTTCCGCGGCCTCACCGGCCTCGACGGCGCCTTCCAGCGCGGCGACCAGGGCGCTGCCGACGACCACGCCATCGGCCTGGCGGGCCATGGAGGCGGCGCTGGCGGCGTCCTTGATGCCGAAGCCGGCGACAACCGGCACCCCGCTGCGCTCGCGGATGGCCGCCAGCCGGTCCCCGGCGGCGCCGGTGTCGAGCCGGTCCGCGCCGGTCACGCCCGCGAAACTCACGTAGTAGAGGTAACCGGCCGCGAGGTCGCACAACTGTCCGACACGGGCCTCCGACGTGGTCGGCGAGGCCAGCAGGATCAATGCGATGCCCGCGGCATCGAAGGCGTCGCGGAACTCCGCGGCCTCCTCCGGCGGCAGGTCGACCAGCAGGACGCCGTCCACGCCGGCGTCCGCGGCCTCGCGCGCGAACCGGTCCGCGCCGCGGATCTCGATCGGATTGAGGTAGCCCATCAGCACGACCGGCGTGTCGGCATCCTGGCCACGGAACGCCCGGACGCTGTCGAGCACGTAGCCCAGTCCCGCGCCGCGGGCGATAGCGCGCTCGGAGCTGCGCTGGATCGTCGGTCCGTCGGCCATCGGGTCGGAGAACGGCACCCCCAGCTCGATCACGTCCGCGCCGGCGGCGACCAGCGCGTGCATCACCGGCACCGTAGCGTCCAGCGCCGGGTCGCCGGCGGTGATGAAGGGCACCAGCGCCTTGCGGCCGGCGGCCTTGAGGTGGGCGAAGCGGATGTCGATGCGGTTCATGGAGAGAAGATCTGCCATCTGGAGTCCCCTCTCCCGCCGGGAGAGGGGTTGGGTGAGGGTTCGGCGGAGATGAGGTGCTCGATGAGACGAAGCCTCGGGACGTTGCGAAGCACGTGACCATCCTCGCCCCACCGAACCCTCATCCGCCCTTCGGGCACCTTCTCCCGCGGGGAGAAGGGTCAAGTCAGAACACCAGCCCCTCGCGCGCGGCGATCGTGTGCACGTCCTTGTCCCCGCGTCCGGACAGGTTGCACAGCACCAGCGCGTCGGCCGGCAGCTCGCGCGCCAGCTTCACTGCCTGGGCGATGGCGTGGCTGGACTCGAGCGCGGGCAGGATGCCCTCGGTGCGGGCCAGCTGGTGGAATGCGGCAAGCGCCTCGTCGTCGCTGACGCCGACGTACTCGGCGCGGCCGGTGTCCTTGAGGAATGCGTGTTCGGGACCGACGCCCGGGTAGTCCAGGCCTGCCGAGACCGAATGGGTCTCGGTGATCTGGCCGTCGTCATCGCAGATGACGTACGTGCGGTTGCCGTGCAGCACGCCGGGACGGCCTGCCGCCAGCGATGCCGCGTGGCGGCCGGTGTCGATGCCGTCGCCCGCCGCTTCGGCACCGATCAGTCGCACGTCGGCATCGTTGAGGAAGGCGTGGAACACACCGATGGCATTGCTGCCGCCGCCGACACATGCGGTCACCGCATCGGGCAGGCGGCCGTACTCGGCCATCATCTGCGCCCGTGCCTCGCGGCCGACCACCGCGTTGAAGTCGCGCACCATGCGCGGGTACGGGTCCGGGCCGGCGACAGTGCCGATGATGTAGAACGTGTCCTCCACGTTGGTCACCCAGTCGCGCATCGCCTCGTTCAACGCGTCCTTCAGCGTGGCCGAGCCGCTCTCCACCGGCACGACCTTGGCGCCCAGCAGGTTCATCCGGTAGACGTTGATCTTCTGGCGCTCGATGTCGGTCGCGCCCATGTAGACCACGCATTCAAGCCCCAGTCGCGCGGCGACGGTGGCGCTGGCGACGCCGTGCTGGCCGGCGCCGGTCTCGGCGATGATCCGGGTCTTGCCCATGCGGCTGGCCAGCAGCGCCTGTCCGATGGTGTTGTTGATCTTGTGCGCGCCGGTGTGGTTCAGGTCCTCGCGCTTGAGCAGGATGCGCGCACCGCCGACCTCGCGGCTCAGGCGCTCGGCGAAATAGATCGGGCTGGGGCGGCCGACGTAGTGCGCCAGGTCGCGCTCGAACGCGGCGACGAAGTCCGGGTCGACACGCGCGGCGTCGTAGGCCGTCGCCAGTTCCTGCAGGGGGCCGACCAGCGTTTCGGCGACGAAGCGCCCGCCGTAGCGGCCGAAATGGCCGGCGGCGTCCGGGTAGGCGTGGTAGTCGATGGGGGGCGAGGCGGCCATGCGTGGCACCTGAAGTGGAGTTCAAAGACGGCAATGCCGGCAATCGGCCGGCATTCCAAGTGTAGGCGATCGACCGCGGCGTCCCGGGTGGGCCAACGCGACGTAGTGTTGCGGTCGCGCCCGGTTACTCCAGCTGGTGGCAATCGGCGCGGCGGACCTCTTCGACGAACCGGCGCATCTTCTCGCCGTCCTTCAGGCCAGGCTCGCTTTCGATTCCGCTGGACACGTCCACGCCCCACGGCAACGTGCCGATGATCGCGTCGAAGATGTTCCCGGCATGCAGGCCGCCGGCGAGCATGAAGGGTTTCTGCACGCCGGCCGGGATGCGCGACCAGTCGAACACCTCGCCGCTGCCTCCCTGGGTGCCGACGGAGTGGCTGTCGAACAGGAAGCCCGACGCCGACGGGTAGCGCATGTGGATGTTGGCCGGGTGCTGCTCGGCCAGTTCCGTGCCCATCGGGATCGCCTTGACGTACGGCACGCCGAAGCCCCGGCAGAACGCGTCGTCCTCGCTGCCGTGGAACTGCAGCAGGCTGGGTCGCACCTGTTTCACCACTTCACGGACTTCCTCGACCGGGTTGTCCATGAACAGTGCGACCGCATCCACCAGCGGTGCCAGCGCATGGCGCATCGCGCGCGCCTCTTCAGGCGCCACGCGCCGCGGACTGTCGGGCGCGAACACGAAACCGATCGCATCGGCGCCCAGCTCGCACGCCAGACGGACATCGCCCGGCCGGGTGAAGCCGCAGAACTTGATTCGGGTGCGGAACAGGGTTTTGTTCATGGGCTGGCGCTCGGCAGGGTCACGGCGGCCGGAAGGCCGCATTCGGCGGGGTACAGCGGACCTAGGAAGACCAGTCCGTCGGGGGGGGCGGTGGGTCCGGCCCGGGTACGGTCGCGGCTGGCCAGCACCTGGCCGATCCAGCCCTCCGGTTGTTCGCCCCGCCCCACCAGCAACAGGCTACCGACAATGTTGCGCACCATGTGGTGCAGGAAGGCATTGGCCTGCACCTGCACCTCCACCACGTCGTCCTGGCGCGTCACGCTGATGGCCTGCAGGTCGCGCCGCGCGTGCGGTGCCTGGCAGTGCACGGTGCGGAATGCGGAGAAATCATGCTCGCCCACCAGCGCCTGCGCGGCACGGTGCATCGCCCCCGCGTCCAGCCGTCGACGCTCCCAGGTCAGCATGCTGCGCCCCAGCGCGGGCCGTACATTGCGGTTGAGGATGCGGTAGCGATAGCGGCGCGCGCGGGCGGAGAAACGTGCGTGGAAGTCATCTCCCACGGTGACGCACCACAGTGCACAGACCGAAGGCGGCAGCCGCGAGGTCGTGCCCAGCGTCCAGCCGCGCACGTCGCGCGCGGCCGGGCCGTCGAAATGGATGACCTGGCACGCACCGTGCACGCCCGCGTCGGTGCGGCCCGCGCAGACCACGTCGGTGCGGCGGCCCGCCACGAACGACAGCGCCTGCTCGACGGCCTGCTGCACGGTCGCCTCATCGCGTCGGCCTTCGTCCCCCGGCCGGGTCAGCCGCTGCCAGCCCGAAAATGCGGAGCCGTCGTACTCGATGCCCATGGCGAACCGGCGCAGCGCGGTCGGCGTCGGATCGGTCGGTGCCGCACCGGGCAGCGTCGCGGCATCCACGGATCAGGCGAGGTCGCGCAGCATCTGCTCGGCCTGCTGGCGCGCATCGGCATCGCCATGGCCGGCGACCTCCTCCAGCAACTGGCGCGCACTGCCGTGGTCGCCCAGCGCCACGTAGGCGCGGGCGAGTTCCAGGCGGTCGTGCCCGGACGCGGCGTCGACCGGTGCCGTGGCGGGGGCGCGGCTGCCGTCGTGCCAGGTCGGGGCCCGGCCGCTGGGCACCGGGTCGCGCTCGCGGCGGTCCCAGAGCGACGCCTGTTCTTCGGCGGCCGCGGGGACCGCGGCAGGCGCGACCTCCGGCGTATCGACCCGCTCCGTGACCACCGGTGCCGGTTCCACGGCAGGGGTCGCCGCGAAATCGGACGGGTTTGGTTCGGGTGCCGGGGCTTCGGCCGCCTGCACAGGCGCCGGTACCGGCTCGGCGCGGACCGTGGGCGCGGC
This sequence comes from Lysobacterales bacterium RIFOXYA1_FULL_69_10, assembly GCA_001830245.1. Classification (GTDB taxonomy): domain Bacteria; phylum Pseudomonadota; class Gammaproteobacteria; order Xanthomonadales; family Xanthomonadaceae; genus Lysobacter_C. The sequence goes on from MIDV01000020.1 coordinate 13,131, forward strand.
CAGCGATCCGGACGGGAAGGCATCGGCAATGCTCGAGCTCCGCTCCGGCGGGGCGCGGAACACCGGCGTTGCGGCGCGACGGCGGCCCAGCCACCAGCCCAGCAGCGCGAACAGCAGCACGGCGCCGCCGCCCACCAGCCAGGGCGTGGCGGACATCGGCGCCTGCGCGTCGTTGCTCTGCGCAAGGCGCTGCTGCGCGGCGGCCAGCTCGCTGTCCTTCATTTCCAGGAGCTGCTGCTGCTGTTGCTGCAGCTTCTCCAGCTCGGCCAGCCGGCTCTTCATCTCGTCCACCTCGGCATCGCGTGCGGCGAGCGCTTCCTGGGTGGTCTGCAGTTCCTGTCGCAACATGTCGCCCTCGCCCCCGGCACTGGTGCCGGACTGGGTACCCGCTGTCGACGCATCGCTGGCGCCGGGCGGAACGATTTCCAAACGTGCATCGGCCGTGCGGCCCGATGCGGCCGGTGCCGCGGCATTGGCCGCCTCGTCCGTGGTGGCGTCGGCCGCCGCCGGCTGTGGCACCGCGGCGGTGGCCTCGCGCCACTGCTGCGTTTGCGAACGCACCAGCGCCGCGGCTTCGGCCGAGTCGACCTGCGCCAGCGCGCTGGCGTCCGGGATCTGCAGCACCGCACCGGCCTTGACCAGATGGATGTTGCCGTCGATGAAGGCGCCGGGATTGGCGCGCAGCAGCGCGATCATCGCCTGGTTGACGCTGGCCCCTTCGATGCGGCCGGCGATCGCCGACAGCGTGTCGCCGGCCTGCACGTCATAACGCCCCCCTTCGATCTGCGAGGGTGCGGCTGGCGCTGCCGGGGCTGGCGCTGCCGGGGTTGCCGCGACGGGTCGCGCTGCCGGTTGCGCGGGCGGCACGGCGATCGCTGCGGGGTCGGTGTCGGGCTCCGCCTCGGGCGGCGCGGTCGCGACGGGTTCGGCGTCCTGGGCCGGCTCGGTGGCCGGCACCGGATCGGGCTCGCGCACGATGGTGTTGGATGGGGCGGCCTGCGGTGCCTGGATCGGCGGCTGCATCGGCGCGGCCGCGGTGCGCGGGGCGTCGATCAGCGTGGAGTACTCGCGCACCAGCCGCCCCTGCCCCCAATCGACTTCCACCAGGAAGGTGAGCAGCGGCTGGGTGATCGGCTGGGTGCTCGTCACCCGGATCACCGGGTTGCCGCGCGCATCGAGTGCGGAAACGAATTGCAGGTCGGCCACGACCGCGTCCG
>MIDV01000021.1 GCA_001830245.1 Lysobacterales bacterium RIFOXYA1_FULL_69_10
TGCGGCCTGTGGCCTTACCCGGGCTACGGTGATTCCGTCAGGCGATCAATCGCGTCGGTGCCTTGACGCCGGTGCGGTACAGCGCGTCGACATCCAGGATCAGCGCCATGCGGCCGTCGCCGATCAGGCTGGCGCCGGCGTAGCCGGGCAGGCCGCGCAGGGTGCGGGGCAACGCCTTGATGACGACTTCCTCGCGGCCGCGCACGCGGTCCACGTCCAGGCAGAAGCGCTGCTCGCCGGACTGCAGCACCACGCCGGTGCTTTCGCCGTCGGGCGGCGCGCCGGCGCCCAGCCAGTCGCGCATCGACAGCAGGGGCAACGGTTCCTCGCGCAGGTCCAGCACGCGCTGGCCGTCGATCCACATCGGCTCGCTGGCGCGGTGCGCCAGCACTTCGACCACGCGCACCAGTGGCAGCGCGTAGACGTCGTCGTCGATCTCAACCAGCAGCGTCGGCAGGATTGCCAGGGTCAGCGGCACGCGGATCAGGAAGCGGCTGCCTGTGCCGGGTTCGGACTGGATCTGCACCTCGCCCGACAACTCGCGGATCTTGGACTGCACCACGTCCATGCCGACGCCGCGGCCGGACAGGTCGCTGACCTCGGCGCGGGTGGAGAAGCCGGGCATGAAGATCAGCTGCAGGCACTCGTCGGTGGACAGGCGCGCGGCGGACTCGGTGTCAATCAGGCCCTTGCGCACCGCGCTGTCGCGGATCTTGTCGGGATCGATGCCGGCGCCGTCGTCGCGCACTTCGATGGCGACGTGGTCGCCCTCCTGCTGCGCGGACAGGCGCACGCGCCCGGTCTCGTTCTTGCCGGCGGCGCGGCGCGCCTCGGGCGATTCGATGCCATGGTCGATCGCGTTGCGCACCAGGTGCAACAACGGGTCCGACAAGGCCTCGACCAGGTTGCGGTCCAGCTCGGTGTCGGCGCCGATGACGTCCAGCTCGACGGATTTTTCCAGCTGCCGCGCGATGTCGCGCACCAGCTTGGGGAAGCGGGAAAACACGCGGCCGACCGGCTGCATGCGCGCCATCATCACCGCCGACTGCAGGCGCGAGGTGGAGGCGTCCAGCGCGGTGACGACGCGGTCCAGGTCCTCGTCGCGCAGGCGCGGGCGGATGGTCTTGAGGCGGTTGCGCACCAGCACCAGCTCGCCGACCAGGTTGACCATCGCGTCCAGCCGGCGCACGTCCACGCGCACGGTGGCATCGGCCGGGTCGGGCGCCTTGCGCGGCGCGGCGGCGGGGCGGATCGGGGTGACGGTCGCAGGCGGTGCGGCTTCGGGCTTCGCAGCCGTTTCGGCCGGCGCCGGCGCGGCACCGGGCACGGTGCCCTTGCCGTGCAGGCTGTCGAGCAGCGCGTCGAAGTCGAGGTCGTCGAGGTTGTCGTCGGTGATCTCGGCCAGCACGTCGGACGCGGGCGCGGCCGGCGCGCCTTCCATCCTCAGGCTGGCCAGCAGCAGCTCGGGCACCTCGGCCGGCACGGTGCCGGCGGCGACGCTGTCGAGCATGTCCATCAGCAGGTCGACGGACTGCTGAGCGCCGTCGAAGGTCACCGGGTCCAGCGGCAGCTTGCCGCTGCGCGCGGCGTCGAACCGGTCCTCCACCGCGTGGCAGAGCACCACCATCGGCTGGATGTCGAGGAAGCCGGCGCCGCCCTTGATCGTGTGGAAGCCGCGGAACACGGCGTTGAGGCCGTCACGGTCGTCGGGCGCGTGCTCCAGCGTGACCATCTGCTCGCCCAGCTGGTCGAGGATCTCGCGCGCCTCGACCAGGAAGTCGGCACAGATGTCGCTGTCGAAGGCGCCGCTCATGTCAGATGCCCAGCGACGACAGCAGGTCGTTGGCGTCGTCCTGCGTGGCCGGCTTCTCGTCCAGCCCCGCGATCGACGGGCCGTGGCCGCGGTTGGACAGCTGCAGCGGCGTGACCTGGCCGGTGGCTTCGCCCAGGCCGGCGTGCACCGCGCGCACCAGTTCGACCACGCGCAGGATGATCTGCCCGGTGAGGTCCTGGTAGCCCTGTGCGGCGGTCATTTCGCTGAGGCGGCTGCGGATGCCGGCGGCGGCCTGGGTGGCGGCGTCGTCGCCGGCGACCGGCAACGTGGCCAGCAGCTGGCTGCACTCCTGGATCAGGTCCAGCGTGCGCATGGATGCGTTTTCGGTGAGCGTGACCACGTGCTCCAGCCGCGAGCAGGCATCGGGCAGCGAGGCGCCGGACGCGCCGGTGCCTTCGCCCAGTGCCGCTTCCAGCTCGCGCGCGAGCCGCGTCAGGCCCTGCACGAACGGCTGCGTGCGCCACTGGATCAGCGCATCGACGTGCTCGCGCCAGCCTTCGGCGTCGTCGTGCTCCAGCGCCCACAGCGCCTGGTGCAGGCGTTCGACGATGTGCGCACGGTCCGACGGCACCGCGACGGCTGCCGCGGAAGTCACGCCGCCGTCTCCAGCCGCTCGAAGATCTTGTCGAGCTTGTCGCTGAGCGTGCCGGCGGTGAACGGCTTGATGACGTAGCCGTTCACGCCCGCCTGCGCGGCTTCGATGATCTGCTCGCGCTTGGCCTCGGCGGTGACCATCAGCACCGGGATCTTCGACAGCGCGGCATCCGACCGGATCGCCTTGAGCAGGTCGATGCCGGGCATGCCGGGCATGTTCCAGTCGGTGATGACCAGGTCGAACGGGCCCTTGCGCAGCTCCACCAGTGCGGTGGTGCCGTCGTCGGCTTCGGTGGTGTTGAAGAGGCCGAGGTCGTTGAGCAGGTTCTTGACGATGCGGCGCATGGTCGAGAAGTCGTCGACGATCAGGATGCGGATGTTCTTGTCCATACGGGGCTCGGGGGTGTTTGAAGGACCTATCGGCCGCGGGCGGGGTTTCTTGACCCTGAAGCCCTCCCCTTCAAGGGGAGGGTTGGGTGGGGATGGGTTTCACGGATGCGGCCAGGGAGCCACCCCATCCCCATCCCGGCCTTCCCCTTGAAGGGGAAGGAGAAAAGCGGGCTACTCGTCGTTCTGCGCCTCGCTGCGCCACTCGCCCAGGCGGGCGCGCAGGCGGAGCA
>MIDV01000022.1:0-3909 GCA_001830245.1 Lysobacterales bacterium RIFOXYA1_FULL_69_10
AGCTGTGCTCGCTGTACGGCGGCCGCGTGGCCGAGGAGCTGATCTTCGGCCACGACAAGGTCACCACCGGCGCGTCCAACGATATCGAGCGCGCGACCAAGATGGCCCGCAACATGGCGACCAAGTGGGGTCTGTCGGATGAGTTGGGCCCGATCGCGTATGGAGAGGAGGAGGACGAGGTGTTCCTCGGCCGTTCCGTCACCCAGCACAAGAACGTGTCCGACGACACCGCCCGTCGCATCGACGAAGTGGTGCGCAGCATCCTGGACCGCGCCTACAACCGCACCACGCAGATCCTCAAGGACAACGTCGACAAGCTGCACGTGATGGCCGAGGCGCTGCTGTTGTACGAAACCATCGACGCCAAGCAGATCGACGACATCATGAATGGCCGGACCCCGGGTCCGCCGGCGGACTGGGCCAAGTCCGGCAAGACCCTGCCCCCGGACGAATCCGATACGCCGGGTGCGATCGGCGGCCCGGCGGCGCAGACCTGACGAAGTCCGGTAGCGGACCCGCGCTTGCCGCAGTCGAACGAAAAGGCCAGAGTCCGCTCTGGCCTTTTTCGTTGGCGCCTCAAGACCGTGCACGCTCCGCCTCCGCGCGCTCCATCGATCACCGTCCCGATCCGCAGGCTCTTGCTGGCCGCGCTCGCCGCGTTGGTGCTGCTGCCGGCGCTGGGCATGGCGCTCGGGGAACCGCGCGCGTATGCCACCGCCGGCATCGTGTTGGCAGCAGTCTGGCTGGCGATGGCCGCTGTCGGCCTGCTGCGTCAGCGTCGAGGGCGCGGCGATGAATGACGGATTCTTCGATACGGTCCGCACGCTCGACTGCAACGGGCGTTCGTTGCGCCTGGATCGGTGCCGCGTGATGGGCATCGTCAACGTGACGCCGGATTCGTTTTCCGACGGCGGCCAGCACGCGACGACCGATGCCGCCGTCGCCCATGCATTGCGCCTGGTGGAAGAGGGCGCCGACGTGCTCGACGTGGGCGGCGAATCGACGCGGCCGGGCGCGGATGCGGTGTCGCTCGAGGAGGAGCTGCGGCGCGTGGTCCCGGTAATCGAGCGACTGGCACGCGAAACCGCCGTGCCGATCAGCGTCGACACCAGCAAGCCGGAGGTGATGCGGGCCGCGGTCGAGGCCGGTGCAGGCATGATCAACGACGTGCGGGCGCTGTTGGAGCCTGGCGCGATGGAGGCCGCGTCGGCGCTCGGCGTGCCGGTCGTGCTGATGCACATGAAGGGCGAGCCGCGGTCGATGCAGGAGGCCCCGGTCTACGACGACGTGGTCGGTGACGTGCACCGGTTCCTGGCCGAGCGCCTCTTCGCCGCGGAAATGGCCGGCATCGACAAGAAGCGCATGGTGGTTGATCCCGGCTTCGGTTTTGGCAAGACGCGCGAGCACAACCTGCTGTTGCTGTCGCGTCTGGACCGCTTCGTCGAGCTGGGTGTCCCGGTGTTGGCCGGGCTGTCGCGCAAGCGGCTGATCGGGGAGCTGACCGGCCGAGACATGCCGGCCGACCGTGTCCACGGCTCGGTGGCCGCGCACCTGATCGCCGCGCAGCGCGGCGCGCGACTGGTGCGGGTGCACGATGTCGCCGCGACCGTCGATGCGTTGAAGGTCTGGGAGGCGGTCGCTGCGATGCCGGCGCCGGCCGCCCGTAAGGACGCACCCGCGGTCCGCTGGCCTGACGACGATTGATCGACCGCGATGGACGCTCGCCGCCCGGCGTGGCGAAAATCTCGCCAAAGCGTCGGTGCGCCCCGCGGGGGCTGACCTCCGGCTACTTGTCCACAGGTTGCCTCGCCCGCTTGTCCACAGCCGTTGTGCATAAGCGGGGTGGGGTTGCAGACCGGCGCACGCTAAGCTGCCGGCCGGATTTCGACGGGGGAACCGCATGACCGCCAGCACGCCGCTGATCGTGACCTTCCTGCTGTACCTGCTCGCGATGGTGGGGATCGGCTTCGTCGCCTGGCGTTCGACCAAGAACTTCGACGACTACATCCTCGGCGGCCGCAGCCTGGGCCCGGGCGTGACCGCGCTGTCGGCCGGCGCCTCGGACATGAGCGGCTGGTTGCTGATGGGCCTGCCGGGCGCGATGTACCTGGGCGGCGTGTCGGAGGCCTGGATCGCCATCGGCCTGGTCGCGGGTGCATGGGCCAACTGGAAGTTCGTGGCCGGCCCGCTGCGTGTCTATACCGAGCGCACCGACAACGCGCTGACGCTCCCGGACTTCTTCACCAGTCGTTTCAATGACAGCGGCCGCGCGCTGCGGGTGCTGTCGGCGGTGGTGATCCTGGTGTTCTTCGCGGTGTACTGCGCGTCGGGCATCGTGGCCGGCGGCCGGCTGTTCGAGAGCGTGTTCGGCCTGCCCTATGCGCAGGCGATCTGGTGGGGCGCGGCGGTCACAATCCTCTACACGCTTGTCGGCGGGTTCCTCGCGGTGAGCTGGACGGACACCGCGCAGGGCGTGCTGATGCTGTTCGCGCTCCTGCTGACCCCCATCCTGCTGATCGTGGCCACCGGCGGCTTCGATACCACCCTGGCCGCGATCCGCGCCGACGCGCCCGCCCGCCTGGACTGGTTCCGCGGCGGCGAACTGGGCCTCATCGGTATCGTTTCGCTGATCGCATGGGGTCTGGGCTATTTCGGCCAGCCGCACATCCTGGCGCGCTTCATGGCGGCTGGCGGCGTGCACACCATCCCCGCGGCGCGGCGCATCGGCATGACGTGGATGATCCTGTGCCTGGCCGGCTCGCTGACCGTGGGCTTCCTCGGCATCGGCTACTTCGCCGCGCACCCGGAGTCGGCGGCGCCGGTGGTCGCCAACCCCGAGCGCGTCTTCATCGCCGTGGTCGAACTGCTGTTCAACCCGTGGGTGGCCGGCGTGATCCTGTCGGCAATCCTGGCAGCCGTAATGAGCACGCTGTCGAGCCAGTTGCTGGTGTGCTCCAGCGTGCTGTCGGAGGACTTCTACCGCGGGTTCCTGCGCAAGCACGCGAGCCAGACCGAGTTGGTGTGGGTGGGTCGCGCCAGCGTGCTGCTGGTGTCGCTGGTGGCGATGTGGCTGGCGCGCGACCCCGACAGCCGTGTGCTGGGCCTGGTGTCGTACGCGTGGGCGGGCTTCGGCGCGGCCTTCGGTCCGGTCGTACTGCTGGCCCTGTTCTGGCAGCGCATGACACGCAATGGCGCCCTTGCCGGCATGGTGGCGGGCGCGGCGACGGTCATCCTGTGGAAGCAGGTGGCGGTCGGCATGTATGGCAGCGGGCTCTACGAGATCGTGCCCGGTTTCATCGCCGCCACGGTTGCGATCATCGTGGTCAGCCGCCTGGATCGCGAACCGCCGCAGGAAATCCAGGCGGCACACATGCAGGTGCGCGCGTCGCTGCGCGAGACCGGCTACTGACGAACGTCGCCAACCGGCCCGCACGGTGAGCCAGAACGACCCGCGCCCGCTCGCCATTGCCCTGATGGGGCCGACAGCGTCGGGCAAGACCGCGCTGTCGCTGGAGTGGGCGGCGGCGCTGGACGCGGAGATCGTCAGCGTGGATTCCGCGCTGGTCTACCGCGGCCTGGACATAGGCGCGGCCAAGCCGACGGTGGCCGAGCGCGGCGGCATCGCCCACCACATGCTCGACCTGCGCGAGCCGTGGCAGCCGTATTCGGCGGCGGAGTTCGCCGATGACGCGCGCCGCGCGATGGATGGCATCGCCGCTCGCGGCCGCATGCCGCTCCTGGTCGGCGGAACCGGGCTGTACTTCCAGGCGCTGCTGGAGGGGCTGTCGGACATGCCCGCCGCCGACGCGCAGGTGCGCGCCGGGCTCGCGGAACAGGCGGCCGAGCACGGTTGGACATCCCTGCACGCGGTGCTGGCGGAGGTCGACCCGGTCGATGCGGCACGTATCC
>MIDV01000022.1:3946-6761 GCA_001830245.1 Lysobacterales bacterium RIFOXYA1_FULL_69_10
GGTGTATCGCGTCTCGGGCCGCACGCTGACCGACTGGCAGCGGGACACGTCGCAGCGGGCCCGCCTGCCGTATCGCGTGCTCAAGCTGGTGCTGGCGCCCACCGATCGAAGCGAGTTGCACCGCCGCATCGAGCACCGGTTTGACGCCATGCTCGAAGGCGGATTCCTGGATGAAGTCCGGCGGCTGCGCGCAGCGCCGGAGCTGGCGGCCCACCCCGCGCCGCTGGAGTTGCCGGCCCTGCGCGCCGTCGGCTACCGGCAGGCCTGGGAGCACCTGGACGGCCAGTACGATGCCGCGACGTTCCGCGACCGCGGCATCTTCGCCACGCGGCAACTGGCCAAGCGCCAGCTGACCTGGCTGCGCGGGCAGCTGGATGCGCGCTGGTTCGACCCGGCGCAGGAGCGATCGGCGCTGCTGGCGGCCCGCCGGCTGTTCGTGCCGGGCCCCTGAGCGCATTCAGCCTGCTCCGGCACGGCGGCGCCCGAAAAGCCCGCTCCGGTGCGCGTGGGGGCACCACGGTTGCGCTACCATCGGTGCGTCGTCTGCGACGGGGAGTGCCGCAGGGGATGCCGGTCTGCAGGGCGTTCCCTGTGGTCGGCGCCACCGCACATAACTAGAACCATGCAGGGGAAACTTTAGATGTCCAAGGGGCAATCTTTGCAGGACCCGTTCCTGAATGCGCTGCGGCGCGAGCGCGTGCCGGTGTCGGTCTACCTGGTCAACGGCATCAAGCTGCAGGGCACGATCGAGTCCTTCGACCAGTTCGTGGTGCTGCTGCGCAATACCGTCAGCCAGATGGTCTACAAGCACGCCATTTCCACCGTGGTGCCGGCGCGCAACGTGCGCGTGGGCCCGGGCGGCGGTTATGTGCAGCCGGGCGAGGGCAACGGCGACCACGGCTCCGACGAGGCCGAGTGACACGAGGATGAGGCGCGCGCGTGTTCTTTGAACGATCCCGCAAGGGCGAACATGCGCTGCTGATCCAGCCCCATGCCGGCGGGCCGGTGGACGAGGGGCTGCTGGAGGAGTTCTCCGAGCTCGCCCGGTCGGCCGGCGCGTCGATCGCCGGCGTTCTCAGTGCGCGCATCGACCGGCCCAACGCCGCCACCCTGATCGGCAGCGGCAAGCTGGAAGAGGTCAAGGCGGCCGCCGATGCCACCGGGGCCGATCTCATCCTGGTCAACCACCCGCTCACGCCCACCCAGGAACGCAACCTGGAGCGCGCGTTGCAGCGCCGCGTGGTCGACCGCACCGGCCTGATCCTGGACATCTTCGCCCAACGTGCGCAAAGCCACGAAGGCAAGCTGCAGGTCGAGCTGGCGCAGCTGCGCCACATGTCCACGCGCCTGGTGCGCGGCTGGACCCACCTGGAGCGCCAGCGCGGCGGCTCGATCGGCCTGCGCGGCCCCGGCGAGACGCAGCTCGAGCTCGACCGCCGCATGCTGCAGCAACGGCTGGAGTCGTTGCAGCGCCGGCTCGACAAGGTGCAGGTGCAGCGCACCCAGATGCGCCGGGCGCGCATGCGCAGCGAGATGCCGCGCGTGGCCCTCGTGGGCTACACCAACGCCGGCAAATCCACGCTGTTCAACGCCATGACCGGCGCGGAGGCCTACGCCGCCGACCAGCTGTTCGCCACGCTCGACCCCACCGTGCGCCGCATCGACCTGGCCGGTGGCGGCGCGGTGCTGGCCGACACCGTCGGCTTCGTGCGCGACCTGCCGCATGCCCTGGTCGCCGCATTCCGCTCGACGCTTTCGGAGGCGCGCGATGCCGACCTCCTGCTGCACGTCGTGGACGCGGCCGATCCATTGCGCGACGAGCGTGTGGCGCAGGTCAACGAGGTGCTGGCGGAAATCGGCGCGGCCGACCTGCCGCAGATCCTCGTGTTCAACAAGATCGACCGGATCGAAGGCGGTGCGCCGCGGCTGGATCGCCCGGCCGAGGGGCCGCCGCGGGTCTGGCTGTCGGCGCGCGACGGGGTCGGCCTGGGCCTTCTGCTCGAGGCCATCGCCGAGGTGCTGGGGCTGCAGCGCGTGCAGGGCCGGGTGCACGTACCGTCCCGCGCCGGACGCCTGCGTGCACGCCTGCACGAACTGGGCGCGGTGCGCGCCGAGCAGGCCGGCGACGACGGCTGGCAGATCCAGGTCGACCTTGCGCTGGTGGACGCCCAGCGGCTGGCGGTGCAGGCCGGCGGCACCGCGCTCCAACCCCTGATCGATGCCGTGCTTCCGCCCGACCTTGGTTGAGGCGGCCGCAACCCCCACCTAGAATCACCCGACGCCGCGATCCGCACCCACGTGCCTGCGCGTCCCCGTCGTCCCACATGGAGCAGGCATGGCCTGGAACACCCCTGGCAGCAATCAATCCGGCGGAAGCCGACCGCCCCGGCGCAATCCCGGCGGCAACGGGCTGGACGCCGTGCTCGACCAGTTGAGGGGGTTGTTCGGCGGTGGCGGCGGCAACAACATCGCCCGCTGGGTGCTGCTGATTGCCGGCCTGTGGCTGGTGTTCAACTGTTTCGTGCTGATCGCCGAGCAGCAGCGCGGCGTGGTGCAGCGCTTCGGCCAGGTCGCGCGGATCATGCAGCCGGGCCCCAACCTCAAGTGGCCCTGGCCGATCGAGCGCGTGACCAAGGTCAACGCCACCCAGGTCCAGACCTACAGCAACAACGTGCCGGTGCTGACCAGCGACGAGAACATCGTCCACGTCGAGATCAACGTGCAGTACCAGGTGAGCGATGTCGAGCTTTACCTGTTCGGCACCCGCGATGCGGACCTCGTGCTGGAGCAGGCCGCGCTGAGAACCATGCGCGAG
>MIDV01000022.1:6806-20362 GCA_001830245.1 Lysobacterales bacterium RIFOXYA1_FULL_69_10
CGCGGCGCGCATCGTGCCGGAAGCCCGCGGCGAGGCGGCCCGCATCCGCGCTGCCGCCACCGGTTACCAGGAGGCCAAGGTCGCGCGCGCCCAGGGTGACGCCGCCCGTTTCTCCCTGCTGGTGGAGGAGTACCAGAACTCGCCGGAAGTCACCCGCAAGCGTCTGTGGCTGGAGACGGTGCAGGAAGTGCTCGCCGGCAACCGCAAGGTGGTGGGCGGCGACTCCCGCCAGCTGATCTACGTGCCGATGGACCCGGCCGCGTCCTCCAGCGGTGCCGGCGGCGATCGCGCCGCGCGACAGCCGGTGCTGGACCCGGAACTGCTGCTGCCGTCGGAGACGACCGGCACCAGCGCCACGCGCGGTGAACGCGCGCCGCGCCCGACCGGCCGCGAGGAGACGAATCGATGAAGGCTTCTGTCTGGATTGCCGGCGTGGTGATCGCGCTGTTCGCCCTGCTGGGCTCGGTGTTCGTGGTGGGCGAGGGCAAGACCGCGCTGGTGGTAAACCTCGGCCGCGTCGTGCGCGCCGACCTCGAGCCCGGCCTGCACTTCAAGTGGCCGATGGTCGAGACCGCCCGTATTTTCGACCGGCGCCTGCAGGTGCTGGACGCGGAACCCGAGCGCTACCTGACGTCCGAGCGCAAGGACGTGAGCGTGGACTTCTTCGCCGTCGGACGCATCAGCGACGCGCGTGCGTTCTTCCGCGCCACCGGTGGCGATGAAAGCATCGCCGTGCAGCGCCTGGCCCCGATCATCAAGGACTCGCTGCGCAACGAGATCAACGCCCGCACGCTGCAGCAGGTGGTATCCGGCGACCGCTCGGAGATCATCGGGCCGCAGCTGGCGTCCATCAACGAGGGTGCCGCCACGCTGGGCATCGACATCGTCGACCTGCGCATCAAGCAGATCGACCTGCCGACCGACAGCGAGGTCATCACGCAGGTGTACGAGCGCATGAGCGCGCAGCGCCGCCAGGTGGCCAGTCGCCTGCGCGCCGAGGGCGAGGAGCAGGCGCGCAGCATCCGGGCCGACGCCGACCGCGACCAGGTGGTCATCCTGGCCGAGGCCGAGCGCGACGCCCAGAGCCTGCGTGGCCAGGGCGATGCCGATGCCGCGCGCCTCTACGGCGAGGCGGCCAGCCGCGACCCGGCGTTCTACGCCTTCCAGCGCAGCCTGGAGGCGTACCGGGCCTCGTTCGACGATGGCAACGGCGTCATCGTGCTGGACCGCGACGACCCGTTCCTGCAGTACATGCGCAGCGACCGCTGAGCCCCGCCCCGCCATGACCGAGCTGGTGTCGGCGTTGTGCCTGGTCGCGGTGCTGGAAGGGCTGGTCCTGTTCGCCGCCCCGGGTGCCTGGAAGCAGGTCGTCGCCCAGTTGCACGCCCTGCCTGACCGGCACCTGCGGGTGCTCGGCGGCTTGGTGACGGCCGGCGGGATGCTGGCGTTGTGGCTGGCGCGGGGTTGATCGAACTCGTGTGCTCTGCAGTGGCGTGAGGCCAGCATCGCCGTTGGGGCAATGAAAAAGCCGGGCATTGCCCGGCTTTTTCGTGTCGCGGTGAACCTCCGGGCTCAGGCGGCGGCCGCCTGCTGGGCACGCGGGCCTTCGCGCAGGGCGCGCCCGACCATGCCGACCAGCAGGTCGATCTCTTCGGTGGTGATGGTGAAGGTCGGGGTGAAGCGCAGCGAATTGACGCCGCCGTGGATCACGCCAATGCCGCGCTCACGCAGCCACTCCTCGGTCGAACCCGCGCCGAAGCACTTGAACTCCGGGCTCAGCTCGCAGGAGAACAGCAGGCCGGTGCCCTGGACCTTGGTGATGTGGCCACCCAGCTCAGACTTGAGGGCTTCCAGCTTCTCCAGCGCTTCCACGCCACGGGCGCGGATGTTCTCGCGCAGCTGCGGCGTAACCTTGGCCAGCACCGCGCAAGCGGTGTCCAGCGCACGCGGGTTGGAGGTCATGGTGTTGCCGTACAGGCCCTTGCGGTAGATGCCGGCCGCGCGCTCGTTCACCGCCAGCACGCTCAGCGGGTACTGGCCGGCGTTGAGCGCCTTGGAGTAGGTCTCCATGTCCGGCGCCTCCACGCCCTCGAAGCCCGGGTAGTCGACGATGGACAGCACGCCCTGCGCGCGCAGGCCGGCCTGGATCGAGTCGATCAGCAGCAGCGAACCGTGTTCGCGGGTGAGTTCGCGCGCGGCCTTGTAGAAGTCCACCGGCACGCCGCGGCCCGGGTCGCCTTCGCCCATCACCGGCTCCAGGAACATCGCCTCGATGAACCAGCCGTTGGCCTTGGCGTCGTTGAAGGCCTGCTTCAGCGCGGCGATGTCGTAGGGCTCGATCGCGATGACCGACGACTCGCCGCGGTAGCTGGCCAGGTGCTGCAGGTACGTCTTGCGGGTGGAGTCCGAATACAGCGCCGGGCGGTCGGTCCGGCCGTGGAAGCTGCCCTTGACCACCACGCGCTTGATGGTGCGGTTGTCGCCCTCGGTCATCGACTTGGCGTTGGCGTCGGCGATGCGAGCGGCCAGCGTGACCGACTCGGAACCCGAGTTCAGGCAGAAGAACTTCGCGTACGGGCAGTCGCGGCCCACGCCGATGGCGTCGCGCAGCACCCTCTCGAAGCGCAGCTGCGAGAGGCTCGGCGTCATGATGTTGGCCATCGCCTGCGGCTTGGCCATGGCGGCGATGACGTCGTCGGGCGCATGGCCGAAGCCGAGCATCCCGTAGCCGCCCGAATCGTGCAGCACCGCACCCTTGAGCGTGATGATCCACGGCCCGCGCGCGGTCAGGGCGACATACGGATTGACGCCGTGTTCCGGGTAGAAATTGACGAAGCCGGCCTGCGTGGCCTGCACCTGCGCGTCCTCGTCGAGGTCGAGCAGATCGGCGAACTCCTCGCGGATGCGCGCGTACTCGGCGGCGGCGGCCTCGACGGCGGCCTTCAGGTCGGCGTTGCCGGCGAAGCGGGCGAGGGTGGCGTCGTCCAGGCCGACGGTGCGGCGCGCGCCGCCGTGGGCGCGCAGCGGGGCGAGGGTGTCGAGCAGGGTCATGGCGTCCTCCGGTGACCGGAACGAAAAAACGCGAGGGGGCCCTCGCGCTCGAATGGGGTCAATCAAAACAATAACTTGCGTCCGATTTTAGCATCCGGGCAAAGTCCGCGTAACCCCCTGCAGCGCCCGGCCGGTGCAGCCGGAACTGGACGAACCACGGTTTGGCGTGCCGCGTCGGGCAGCCGATAATGCCGGCCCGCCGCCGGCTGCCCGGCAGCGACATGCGACCCGCCTTGAAGAAATCCGACTTCCATTACGACCTGCCGCCCGAGCTCATCGCCCAGGCGCCGCTGCCCTCGCGTTCGGCCAGCCGGCTGCTGGTCGTGCCGCCCGCGCCCGCGCCCTATGTCGATGGCGCCTTTACCGACCTGCCGGACCTGCTGGCGCCCGGCGACCTGCTGGTGTTCAACGACACCCGGGTGATCCCGGCGCGACTGTTCGGGCAGAAGGCCACGGGTGGGCGCGTCGAGATTCTTATCGAGCGCCTGCTGGGCCACGACGAGGCCCGCGCGCAACTGGGCGTCAGCAAGTCGCCAAAGGCCGGGGCGCGGATCGAACTGGATGCCGGCGGCGAGGCCGAAGTGCTGGGCCGCGACGGCGAGTTCTACCGCCTGAAGTTCCATGTCGAGCGGCCGCTGGAGTCGTGGCTGCTGGACGCCGGGCGCCTGCCGTTGCCGCCGTACATCCAGCGCGAGCCCGGCCGCGACGACACCGAGCGCTACCAGACGGTGTTCGCGCGCGAAGTCGGCGCCGTCGCGGCGCCCACCGCGGGCCTGCATTTCGACGACGCGCTGCTGGCCGCACTGCGCACGCGCGGCATCGACTTCGGCCACGTCACGCTGCACGTCGGCGCCGGCACGTTCCAGCCGGTGCGCGTGGAGCAGCTCGACCAGCACGTGATGCACAGCGAGTGGCTCAACGTCGGCGCCGACCTGGTGGAGAAGGTGCGCCGCACGCGCGAGGCCGGCGGCCGGGTCATCGGTGTCGGCACCACCGTGGTGCGCGCGCTGGAGTCGGCGATGCGTGAAGCGCCCGACGGCACGCGCGAGCTGCAGCCTTTCGCCGGCGAGACGCGCCTGTTCATCCTGCCCGGCTACCGCATCACCGCGGTCGACGCGCTGGTCACCAATTTCCACCTGCCCGAGAGCACGCTGCTGATGATGATTTCCGCCTTCGCCGGCAAGGACCGCGTGTTCGACGCCTACCGGCACGCCATCGCGCAGCGTTACCGTTTCTTTTCCTACGGCGACGCGATGCTCTTGTGGCCGCGGCCGCGGCCGCATGCCGAGGCGCACCCGTGACGCCGCGCACCAAGGGGCCAGGGGAATGGGCGGCAGCGAACCCGATGGGTCAGCTCGCATGAGCCGCATGGACTTCCAGCTGCTGGGCACCGACGGCGGCGCCCGGCGCGGCCGCCTGACCTTCCCGCGCGGCACGGTCGAAACCCCGGCCTTCATGCCGGTGGGCACCTACGGCTCGGTCAAGGGCGTGTTCCCGCAGGACATCCGCGGGCTGGGCGCCGAGATCATCCTGGGGAACACCTTCCATCTGTACCTGCGTCCGGGCCTTGAAGTTATCGGCGAGCACGGCGGCCTACACGGCTTTACCCGCTGGGACGGGCCGATCCTCACCGACTCGGGCGGTTTCCAGGTGTTCTCGCTGGCGCACAAGCGCAAGATCACCGAAGCCGGCGTGACCTTCGCCGCACCCATCGACGGCCGCAAGGTGTTCCTCGGTCCCGAGGAGAGCATGCACATCCAGAAGGTGCTCGACTCGGACATCGTGATGATCTTCGACGAGTGCACGCCGTACCCGGCCACCGAGACGGTCGCGCGAGCGTCGATGGAGCTGAGCCTGCGCTGGGCGGAGCGTTCGAAGAAGGCGCACGAAGGCAACGACGCGGCGCTGTTCGGCATCGTCCAGGGCGGCGTGCACCACGACCTGCGCAGCCGCTCGGCGGCGGCGTTGCGCGAGATCGGCTTCGACGGGTATGCCATCGGCGGCCTGGCGGTGGGCGAGCCCGAGCACGAGCGCAACGCCATGCTCGACCACACCGCGCCGCAGTTGCCCGAGGACCGGCCGCGCTACCTGATGGGCGTGGGTCGCCCGGAAGACCTGGTGGAGGCGGTCGCGCGCGGCGTCGATATGTTCGATTGCGTGATGCCGACCCGCAACGGCCGCAACGGCCACCTCTTCACCGCCACCGGGACGGTGCGCATCCGCAACGCGGTGTACGAACACGACCTGCGCCCGATCGAGGAAGGCTGCGACTGCCGCGCCTGCGCCGGCGGCTTCAGCCGCGCCTACCTGCGCCACCTGGACCGCTGCAACGAGATGCTCGGGCCGATGCTCGGCACGCTGCATAACCTGCGCTACTACCAGCGGCTGATGGCGCAGATGCGCGAGGCCATCGCGCAGGGAACCTTCGCCGCGTTCCGGGAGTCGTTCTACGCCGCGAGGACGTGAGCCGCCTCTTCCCCCTCCCGCCGGGAGAGGGCAGGGGTGAGGGTTCGGCGGAGCATCAACGGTGCAACCGCCGCGGAAAACCGGACGGCACATTCGCCTCCGTATTCCGCGGCACCCAGACCGCCGCCGCTCCGCCTGACCCTTATCCGCCCTGCGGGCACGTGCATCGGCGACATCCATGTCGCCGACCCTGCGGGCGGCTGACGCCGTGCAGATCGGCAGTCCTGCCGATTTGTCTACCGAGGGGAGAAGGGTTCAAGACCGGCCCGGTGCCGGCACTCGACGCGGGCAGGAGGGGCCGCTTCCCCTCCATGGCATAATCCCCGGCTAATTTTGGATCCACCAAGGCCCAGACATGAACCTGCTCGACCTCGTGATCGCCCCCGCCCACGCCGCCGCCCAGCCGGCCGCCCCCGGTTTCGGCATGTCGCTGCTGTTCCCGATCCTGCTCATCGCGATCATGTACTTCCTCATGATCCGCCCGCAGATGAAGCGCGCCAAGGAGCACAAGGCGATGCTGGAGAAGCTCTCGCGCGGCGACGAGGTGATCACCAACGGCGGCATCGCCGGCACCGTGACCGACCTGGGCGACAGCTTCGTCACCGTGGAGATTGCCGACAACGTGCGCATCCGCGTGCAGAAGGGCGCGATCGCCAACGTCCTGCCCAAGGGCACCTTGAAGTCGGCCTGAACGCCGCCACCCTCTAGGCTCGTTTCCGGCGGCCGCCCGGCCGCCGCGGGGTCCATTCGATGCTGACTTACGCACGCTGGCAGTACGCCATCATCCTGATCGTCCTGTTGTTCAGCGGCCTGTACGCGCTGCCCAACGTGTTCCCGCAGGACCCGTCCGTCCAGGTCACCGCCAACCGCGGGTCGGTCGTGGACGAGGGCCTGCGCTCGCGGATCCAGTCCGAACTCGAGGCCGCCGGCGTCACCGTCAAGTCGGTGGACATCGACGATGGCGACCTGCTGGTGCGGCTGCCCAACGCCGACATGCAGGTCAAGGCCGCCGACACGCTGCGTCCGGAGCTGGGCAACGATTACGTGGTGGCGCTCAACCTCGCCTCCACCGTGCCGGACTGGCTGGACGCGCTTGGCGCCAAGCCCATGCTGCTGGGCCTGGATCTCCAGGGCGGCGTGCACTTCACCATGCAGGTCGACCAGGCCGCGGCGCTGGAGAAGCGCTTGGATGCGACGGCCGAGGACATCCGGGTGCTGCTGCGCGAGAACCGCGTGCGCTACCAGTCGGTCGAGCGCCGTCCCGACGGCAGCATCGTGGCCACGCTGCCGTCGCCGGCGGATGTCGAGCGCGCCCGCGAGCTGGTCGTGGAGAACCTCGCGCAGGGCGGCTCGGCCGGGATGATGGCCGGCCAGGCGACCCTGACCGCCGAGCCGCAGGGCAGCACGCTCGCGGTGCGCATGTCCGAAGCCGAACTCAACCGCCTGACGGCCGATGCCATCGAGCAGAACGTCGGCACGCTGCGCAACCGCGTCAACGCGCTGGGCGTGGCCGAGCCGATCATCCAGCGCCAGGGCGACGACCGCATCGTGGTGCAGCTGCCCGGCGTGCAGGACACGGCGCAGGCCAAGCGCATCATCGGTGCGACCGCCACGCTGGAATACCGCGCCGCGCTCGAGGGCAATGCCTATGACGCGGTGTCCACCGGCATCGTCCCGCCCGAGGCACGCGTGTACTACCGCCGCGACCTCGGCCCGGACGGCAAGCCCATCCCGGTGCTGCTCAGCCGCCGCGTAATCACCACGGGCGACCAGCTGGTCGGCGCGACCTCCGGGCTGGACCCGCAATCGGGCACGCCCTCGGTGTCGGTACGCCTGAACGCCGCCGGCGGCCAGCGCATGTTCGATTTCACCAGCCAGAACGTCGGCAAGCCGATGGCGGTGGTGTTCATCGAGCGCATCCCCGAGGTGCGCATGGTCGATGGCGAGGAAGTCCGCACCACGCGCGTCAACGAGGAAGTGATCTCGGTGGCGAACATCAACGGCGTGTTCGGCCGCGACTTCCAGACCACGGGGCTGGACAGCATGCAGGAAGCGGCCGACCTGGCGCTGCTGCTGCGCTCCGGTTCGCTGGCCGCGCCGATGGACTTCATCGAGGAACGCGTGGTCGGCCCCAGCCTGGGCGCCGAGAACGTCGAGCGCGGCCTGCAGGCAGTGCTGTTCTCGTTCGCCTTCACCCTGGTGTTCTTCCTGGTCTACTACCGCATGTTCGGCCTGATCACCTGCATGGCGCTGATCATCAACCTGCTGATGGTGGTGGCAGTGATGTCCATGTTCGGCTTCACGCTGACCCTGCCTGGCCTGGCCGGTATCGCACTGACGGTGGGCCTGTCGGTGGACGCCAACGTGCTGATCAACGAGCGCATACGCGAGGAGCTCAGGGCGGGACTGCCGCCCAAGGCGGCGATCGCCACCGGCTACGAGAAGGCGTCGGGCTCGATCTTCGACGCCAACATCACCGCCATCCTCGCCGGCGTGGCGTTGTTCGCCTTCGGCACCGGTCCGGTCAAGGGCTTCGCCGTGGCGCTGGTGGTTGGCATCCTGACCTCCATGTACACCGCGGTCTCGGCCTCGCGCGGCATTGCCGCGCTGATCTACGGTGGCCGCCGCAAGCTCAAGTCGATCGCGATCTGACGGGGACGCCTGATGAAATTCTTCACCCTGATTCCCCACGGCACCACCATCGACTTCATGCGGTTGCGCTGGGTCTCGCTGGGCATCGCGCTGGCGCTGATGGTCGCGGCCATCGGTGCGATCGCCTTCAAGGGCTTCAACTTCGCGCTGGACTTCACCGGCGGCAACGTCACCGAGCTGCGATTCGAGCGGCCGGTGGATGTCGACGACGTGCGCCAGCGCCTGGACGCGGCCGGCTACCCGGGTGCCCAGGTGCAGACATTCGGCTCGGGCAACGATCTGCTGATCCGCCTGCAGCCCAAGGAGGGCGCCGCCGGCACCGAGGGCGTGGTCGACTCCGATACCGCCGCCGAGGTGCAGCGCGCGGTGTCCACCGCCGACAACCCCGGCCAGGTGTTGAGCAGCGAGTTCGTCGGCCCGCAGGTCGGCAAGGAACTGGCGCTCAACGGCATCTGGGCGTTGATCTTCGTGGTGGTCGGCTTCCTGATCTACATCTCGATCCGGTTCGAGAAGAAGTTCGCCATCGCGGCGGTCATCACCACCCTGCACGACGTGCTGATCGTCGCCGGCTGGTTCGCGTTGTGGGGCCACGAGTTCGACCTCACGGTGCTGGCCGGCCTGCTGTCGGTGATGGGCTTCTCGATCAACGACACCATCGTGGTGTTCGACCGTGTGCGCGAGAACTTCCGCTCGATGCGCGCCGACCCGGTCACCATCCTCAACACGTCGATCAACCAGACCCTGTCGCGCACGATCATCACTTCGGTGGTGGCCCTGCTCACGATGCTGGCGCTGTATCTCTACGGTGGCGGGTCGCTGGAAGGCATGGCCGAGTCGCTGATCGTCGGCATCATCGTCGGCACCCTGTCGTCGATCTTCGTGGCCTGCCCGCTGCTGACGCTGGGTTTCATGCGGGTCACCAAGCAGGACCTGATGCCCAAGGCCCGGGACGAAGCGGCACTGGCACGTCGTCCCTGACGATCGGTTACCACGCAAAGAAAAAGGCCGCGCATCTGCGCGGCCTTTTTTTATGAAGCAGCGATGCTGGTCAGGGCGAAGGCGAAACAGCACCCGCTCCCAACCTCCCCCTGCAAGCAGGTGGAGGGGCTTTTAGTGCTCCCTCCCCTGCGGGCAGGGGAGGGCCGGGGAGGGGGGCTTTTCAGCCAGGTAGAGACCGCGCGCCGAAGCCGCGTGCCACCACCCTCAATCGAAAGCGCTGGCGTAGCCGGTATTGACGATCTTCTGCTGCAGCGCGTCGGCCACCTTGATGTTGCCGGCCAGCAGCGTGCGCGGCGCGACGCCACGCGCGTCCATCGGGCCGGTGGTGCGGCCGCGGAAGTCGGACACCTTGCCGCCCGACTCGCGCACCATCAGTGCGCCGGCGGCGATGTCCCACGGCTTCACGCCCGCTTCGAAATACGCGTCGGCGCGACCGCAGGCGATATAGGCCAGGTCCAGCGCGGCCGAACCCGTCCGCCGGATGTCCTCGGCTTCGGTCAGCAGCGTGTCCACGCACTTGAGGTGGGCACTGGCGCGGCTGCGCTCGCGCGGCGGGAAGCCGGTGATCAGCATTGCGCCGCCCAGGTCCTTGCGATCTGCCACGCGCACGCGCTTCTCGTTGAGCTGGGTGCCGCTGCCGCGGCTGGCGGTGAACAGCTCGTTGCGCAGCGGGTCGAAGATCACGCCGTGGATCGGTTCGCCGTTTTCCACCAGCGCGATCGACACGCAGAAGTGCGGGATCCCGCGCAGGTAGTTGCTGGTGCCGTCCAGCGGGTCGATGACCCAGGTGAACCGGCTGCCGCCGCGCCCCGCGGTCTGGCCGCTTTCCTCGCCGAGGATGGCGTAGTCCGGCGTGGAGCGGCGGAATTCCTTGATGATTTCCTTCTCGGCCAGCTCGTCGACTTCGCTGGCGTAATCCATCCGGTCCTTCTCGACCACGTTCAACGCATCGAGCTTGTACATGTGCCGCAGCAGCACGTTGCCGGCGGCGCGGGCGGCCTTGACCATGAGGGTGACGGCGGGTTTCTGCATGGGCGAAGGCCTCGCGGGAGGTGGGGTACGGACTGGCGGGGGAAAAGAACGGTCCCCGCCCTGGCGACGGGGCCGCGGAGTTTACCATTGCCCGCCATGAGCACCGCATCCCCTTCGAACCCCGATCCCTCCGCCCCCGGCCCGGCGGCCGCCACCCGCCTGCGGGTGGTGCTGGTCGGCACCCAGCACCCCGGCAACATCGGCTCGGCCGCCCGGGCGCTGAAGACCATGGGGCTGTCACGGCTGGTCCTGGTCGCCCCCGAGAAAGCGCCCAACGCCGAGTCCAGCGCGCTGGCCGCCGGGGCTGACGATGTACTGGAGGGTGCCCAGGTCCACGCCACGCTGGCCGAGGCCGTCGCCGACTGCCGGCTGGTACTGGGCTGCACGGCGCGCAGCCGCCGGGTGTCGCTGGAGGAGTTGCCGCCCCGGCTCGCGGCGCCGCGGGCCGTGGCCGCCGCAGCGGACGGGGGCGAGGTCGCGCTGGTGTTCGGCCGCGAGCGCACCGGCCTGGACAACGAAGAGCTGCAGCTGTGCCACGCCGCCATCCACATCCCGGCCAACCCGGAGTACAGCTCGCTCAACCTGGCCGCGGCGGTGCAGGTGATGGCCTACGAGCTGCGCCTGGCGCTGCTGGGCGGGGACGCCGCACCCGTGCCTGTAGCAGCCGCCCGGTCCACCGAGGCCGCGGATGCCGGCGACCCGCGCGACGAACCCGCTACCCACGCCCAGCTGGAAGGCTTCTTCGCCCAGTTGGCCGACACCCTGGACGCCATCGACTTCCACAAGGGCCGCGCCCCGGAGTCGGCCATGCGCAAGCTGCGGCGGGTGTTCCTGCGCGCCGACCTGGACGTGCGCGAGGTGCGGTTGCTGCGCGGGATACTGGCCGACGCCCAGCGCATGGCCCGCCTGGCGGGCAATGAATGATCCCGCGCCGCGATGGCGGCCGGCCTTGAGCGGGCTGGCGCCGTATCCGCCGGGCGCGGCTTGCATTAGGCTCGCGCTCTGTCGTTGCCGTTGCCGGGGCCGTCCTTGATCGCATGCTTCAGTCGCCTGTTCGGCGTCGTGCTCGCGCTTGCGACCGGTGCCGTCATGGCCGCGCCGCCCCCGGCCTACGAGGATCCGGGCGTGCTGGTGCTGGGGCGTATCAGCGACGACCCGAAGTCGCACTACGAGCAGCTCAAGCCGCTGCTGGACTACGTGGTCCCGCGCATGGCCGACGTCGGCATCCGCGAGGGCCGCATCCTGATGGCGCGCGATGCCCAGCAGATGGCCAGCTACCTGCGGCGGGGCCGGGTGGACTGGGTTACGGAGACCGCCGGCACCGGCATGCTGCTGCGCGCGCGCGCCAACGCCACGCCGTTGCTGCTGACCGAGCGTGACGGCGTGCGCCACTACTACAGCGTGTTCTTTGCGCGACGCGACAGCGGGATCGAAACGCTCGCCGACCTCAAGGGGCAGCGTCTTGCGTTCCAGCTGCCGTCGTCCACCAGCGCATACTTCGTCCCGGCCGGCGAACTGCTGGCCGAGGGCCTGGACCTTGAGATCCTGCTCTCGCCCCAGGACCGCCTGCAGTCCGACGCCGTGGGCTACCTGTTCGCCCGCTCCGAACTCAACATCGCGACCTGGGTGCACAAGGGCCTGGTCGACGTGGGCGTGATGAGCAACCTGGACTGGATCAACCCGCAGCGCATGCCGCCGGCGTTCCGGGGCGACCTGGAAGTATTCGCGCGCAGCCCGGAGTACCCGCGCGCCATCGAGCTGGTCCGCGGCGACATGGATGCACGGGTGCGGGCGCGCCTGGCGGAGGTGCTGGTGCAGGCCGCGGAGGACCCGGATGCCGGCGACGCGCTGCTCCGCTTCTTCAAGACCACGCGGTTCCTGCCACTGGATGGCGATTCGCTGCGGGCGCTGGAGCGCATCGGTCGCGATGTCGAGCGCGTGCGCGAGGACGTCGAATGAACGACCTGCGCCTCGGCCTGCAGGCCCGGTTCCTGGCGCTGATGGCACTGGCGCTGGTGGTGGTGGTCGCGCTGATGGCGCTGATGTTGCACCGCCAGGACCGGATGCAGGACGAGGTCGAGGTCGTCAGCCGCGATGCGTTGCGCGGCGCCGTCGGCGACGGCCTGCGGCGGCGTGGCGAGGGCACCGTCAGCCAGCTGACCGAGTCGCTGACCAACCCGCTGTACTACTTCGACCTGGACGCGATCGGGGAACTCACGGCGGTGGCGCTGCGCCAGCCGGGCACGCGCTACGTGATCGTCTTCGACGATGACGGCAACATCGTCCACGACGGCAGCGACGAGATCCCCAGCTACGGCAAGCGCATGGACGACCCGCTGGCGTACGAGGCCATCGCCGCCGACGGACTGCACACCCAGGTGACCGACGAGCTGATGGACGTAGCCTCGCCCATCATGATCGGCAACGAGCGCATCGGCGGCGTGCGGGTCGGTTTCGACCTGGCGTCGGTCCGCGCGATGGAGGACGAGGCGGTTGCCGACCTGCGCACGCGGCTGGAGACGCTGGGACGCCGCCACTTCTGGTGGATCGCCGCGCTCGGGCTGGGCCTGCTGGTGCTGGGCGCGGTGATGCTGTGGTTCACCCAGCGCTGGCTGGTGCGCCCGATCCGGGAGCTGGCCGACTCGGCGCGCTCGATCGAAGCCGGTGACTACGACATCGCGCCGCCCGACAGCGATCGCAGCGACGAGGTCGGCGACCTCACCCGCGCCTTCGGCCGCATGAGCCGCAGCGTCGCCCGGCACGACCGCGACATCCGCCGCATGGCGTACACCGATGCGTTGACCGGGCTGCCCAACCGCGTCGCCTTCCGCGAGGCGCTGGACCAGCGCCTGCTGCAGCTGCAGGGCGCGGGCGAACCGCTGGCACTGCTGTTTGCCGACATCGACGACTTCAAGCGGGTCAACGACACGCTGGGACACGACGCCGGCGACGAGGTGCTGCTGCAGTGTGCCCAGCGCGTGCAGGAAGTAGTTGCACTGCACGGCGGGCGCGATTCGGTGCTGGCCCGGTTCGGCGGCGACGAGTTCGTCATCCTGACCCAGGCCGCGCAGGGGGCGTCGATCCGCAGCCACGCAAACGACCTCGCCGAGCGGCTGGTGGAAGCCACACGCCAGCCGCTGGTGGTGCGCGACCGGCCGCTGTTCCTGGGCACGTCCATCGGCATCACGCTGTTCCCGGACGACGCCACCATCGCCACCCAGTTGATGAAGAACGGCGACATCGCGATGTACCAGGCGAAGGTGGCCGGCAAGAACTGCCACCGCTTCTACAGCCGGGCGATGGACCAGGCGGTGGAGCGCCGGGTGACCCTGGAGCGCGAGCTGCGCGGCGCCTGG
>MIDV01000023.1:0-8140 GCA_001830245.1 Lysobacterales bacterium RIFOXYA1_FULL_69_10
CGTCGCCCGCGGGGAAGGGCGCGCCGGTCAGCTCGCCGACGTAGAACGCGCCGTCAAGGCCCTCGACCACCGAAGTCGGCACCGCGTCGTTCATGGCGCTGGGCCGGGAGCGGAAGGACGCGACCGTGGACACCGCGCCGTCGCCGGCCACGCGCAGCAGGGCATTGGCGCCGGCATCGGCGACCCACCGTTCGCGCTGCCCGGCCAGCAGGCCGTACGGGTTGCTGTCGATGGGGCCGCCGGCGGGGTTGTTGGCGGACTCGTGAGCGGAGACGTCGGCGACGATGCGCCACGGCAACCGGCCGGGTACGTAGAGCAGCGTGCCGAAGTTGGCCCCGACCGGTCCGAACAGCTCACGTTCCGCAGGGTTTCCGCCGAACCCGACGGTGATGTACATGCGTCCGGGAGCGGCGAATCCGACATCATGCGGACCGGTCACCTCGGTGTATCCGGCATCGCTGTATGACGGCAGGCCGGTGACGACGCGGGTCTGCTCGCCATCCAGCAGGCGGGTCACCGCGCCCGAGGGCCCGTAGCAGCGGGTCACGCCACGCAATACGGCGCACGGACCCGCGCCGCCGCGTCCGGCTTCGACGACGTACAGCCCGCCATCGGGACCGGATGCCAGTCCACGCGGGTTGTCCAGGTTCGACATCACCTGCGTGACCGTGGCGGCCCCGGCAGGTTGGAACAGCAGTCCAAGCAGGCATGACGCCAGCACAGCGAACGTCTTCATGGTCGATCTCCAGGTTGGGGGCGGGTGGCGCACCGTCCCCGTGCCTGCACGCGCGCGCCACCCGTGCCAACGGTGTTGGACGTTGGACAAGGACAGGGGCCGGCGAGGCGCCGACGGACGGCGCCGCAGTGCTTTCTGGCACCACGTGGAGAGGGTGGAGGGGTGGCCGACCGGACCGAGGCAGGCGCGGCGCGCTGCGGCTACCATGTCGTCCTCGCTGGGGGGCGCAGGTCGGCATGTCGATACTGGTAGTGGTGCTTTCGGTGCTGGCCGTGGGGACGGCTGGCGTGGTCCTGGTGCAGCGCCGCGCCGCGGCGCGTGCCGCCCTGGCACGACGGGTTGCCGGCGGTGCGGGTCCGCGTCCGCCTCTGGCCGCCGCCTCGACGTCGGTGGCACCCGTCGCAGAGGTCGAGCGCACCGGGGACGGTGATATCCACGCACGACTTGCGGCGCTGATGTTCCAGCGCGATGCGCTGCCGGCCGCGGCGCCCACGCCTGCCGGACTGGCCATCAACGACGCCGCGCGCAGGGTGCTGGAGCGGGTGGAATCGCAACCGCGCTACATGCCGCGCCGTCCGCAGGTGTTGCCGCAACTGATGCGAGCGGTCAACGACCCGGATGCATCGGGGCGGGCGATCGCCGGCATCATCCAGCGCGATCCGGCGCTGGCCGGCAACCTCCTGCGCATCGCCAACAGCGCGTTCTACCGCGTGCAGGCCAGGCCGGTGGAGAGCCTGGAGCGTGCCGTCGCGCTGGTCGGCACCGACGGCCTGCGGCAGATCGTCGCCAGTGCGCTGGTGCAACCGGTGGGCGGCGTCGGTGGCGGCACCTTCGGCACGGCCATGGGCGTGGCGTGGGACGAGACGCAACTGGCGGCCCTGGCCACGGCGGAGTTCGCCCGGCGGCGTGGCGAGGACCCGTTTGCCGCGCACCTGCTGGCGCTCCTGTTCGGGCTGGGCGGAACGGTGGTGCTGCAGGTGCTGCGCGACCAATACGCGCGGCATCCGGGCCAGGCCGTGGACATCGCCGCCAGCTTCGAGTTGCTGCAGGCGGAAACCGCCGCCACGGCCCGGCGGATTGCCAAGGCATGGCAGCTAACCGAGCGCATGGACCTGGCCCTGGCCGAACAGCGGACCGCTGATCGGACAGGGGACGGTGAGGCGACTCGGGACGCGCAGTCACCGCTGGGAAGCGCGCTCGAACTGGGGCGCCGGGCAGGCGCGCTGGCCATGCTGGTACGCGCGGGTCGCCTGACGCTGGAGGACGCACAGGCGACGCTCGGCGGCGCGGGCGAGCAGGATGCGGTGTTGCTGGCGCGACTGACCCGGGAAGCCGCCTGACGCAGCACGCCGGCGGTGCCCTGGACCACGGCGGTCATTCGCGGGGCGCGGTCGCATCCAGCAGGTTGGTTTCGTCCGCGTGGGCGGGCTCTAGGTCGATCTGCTGCTCGATGTCCCGCCGGGCTCGGGTCCGGCCGCCCTCACGGGCCGGTGCTGCGTCCGACCAGGGCGCTGTCGGCGCCGCATCCGGCGACGGCGCCACCCCCTGATCGGCGCGCGCCCTGGCCGGACGCGGCTCGCTCAACTGGACGCGATAGATCGGTTCGGGCATGTCCATGCCGGCGTGTTCCAGTGCGAGCTTCACCGAGCGGATCGCCTCGCTCTTGACCTGTGCGAAGTCGTGCGAGCGCTGGTCCACCCAGCCCTGGTAGCGCACCCGCACGTCCGAATCGCCCAGCGTTGTGATGAAGGCGCGCGGCGCCGGTTCGTCGATGACACCGTCCACTGCGGCCATCCGGGAGACACCGATGTCCTGCGCGCGCACCAGGTCCTCATGGACGCCGATGCCGACATCGAACTCGAACCGGCGCGACGGATTGCGCGTGTAGTTGAGGATCACCCCGCGGAACACCAGGGCGTTGGGCAGCCGCAGGTGGTTGCCTTCCAGCGTCATCAGGACGGTGGCACGCGAGGTCAGTTTGACGACCAGGCCCTCGTGGCCCTCGATCACCACGTGGTCGCGCGGCGCGAACGGCTGGCGCAGGCTCAGGAGGATGCCGGCCAGGTAGTTCTCCAGGATGTCCTTGAACGCGAAGCCGATCGCGACGCCCAGCACGCCGGCGGTCCCCAGGACCGCGCCGACCAGGGCGGTGGCGTCCAGCAGCTCCAGCGCCAGCACCACGCCCACCAGCAGTACCGCCCAGCGCACGGTGGTCCTGGCCAGTTCCCGCATGAAGGGGTTATGCCGCGATATGCGTCCCAGCAGGGCCCGGCGCGACAGCCAGCCGCCAAGCAGCCAGGCCAGGACCACGAGGGCGATGGCCAGGGCCAGCAGCGGCAACGCGGCTGCAAGGCCGTAGGCCTCGTCGTACAGTCGCTCGGTAACGGGCTGGAGGTCGAGTCGCGGTGGGGGTCTGGCCAATCGGTCCTCCAAAGGCTGTGCCGAGTGCAACGCGATGCACGTGCGTTGGGCGGCCACGGTGCCCCGAGCGGTGTGGACGCAGGGTGGCGGCGCCCGCAGGCTGAACGGCTCAGGATGCACGTCCGCCAGCAGCGGTAGTGCTCACCGGCCATTGATGCCCGCCACCTATGATGGCCGTCGTTTCGGATGGGCAGGCAGTCACATGGGTTCGGTACCGGCGCCGGGCGCGGCGCCCCGCATGCAACCCTGGACATCGGCCGCCCACGGCAGGAGCGAGTACCTCCGCCTGAGGAACGTCGTCGACGCGCTGGTGCGCATCGCCGAGCATTCGGGCGACACCGGGCCTTTCCTCGACGAGGCGACCGCCACGGTCATGGAGTTGACCCGCGCGACGGGCGCGGTGGTGCTGACCGCCGCGCGCGGCGGCCTGCAGGTTCGTTCCGCGCGTGGGCAGATGAAGCACATCGAACCGGCCGCGTTCGATGCCGGCCACACCCTTGCGCCGGCGTGCCTGCGCTCGCACGAGGCGATGCACAGCAACAACGTCGAAGGCGACGACCGCGTGCGGATCCGGATCCGCAAGGGGCGCGCGATCCGCTCGCTCATCTGCACGCCCTTGCGCTATGGCGACGACGTGCTGGGCGTACTCGAGGTCTGTTCAAGCGTCGTCCATGCCTTCGACGATATCGACGCGCAGGCGGTGGCGCTGATCGGCAACGCATTGGGCGGCGCGCTGGGGCGCCAGCTGGAGCTCGACGAAAAGGCGCGGCTGCTGGCACGGCTGGAGGCCGCACTGCAGACCACACGTGCCCAGGCGCGCCAGTACCAGGATGCGGCGCTGTGCGACGCGCTGACCGGCCTGCCCAACCGCGCGCACTTCCTGCAGCGGTTGCGCGAGATGTGCGAGCGCGACGACCTTGCCGACCCGTTCGCGGTGATGTTCCTGGATCTGGACGGCTTCAAGGAGATCAACGACCGCCACGGCCATGCGACCGGCGACGCGGTGCTGCGCGAGGTCGGCAACGACCTGGGGGCGCGGCTTCGCGAAGGCGATTTCATCGCACGGCTGGGCGGCGACGAGTTCGTGGTGCTGGCCCCGGGTATCCGCGAGGGCGCGCGGGACGTGGCGTCGATCGCGGATGACCTGCAGCACGCATTGGCGCGGACACGTCCCGTCGAAGGCGTCACCCTGGGCATCGATGCCAGCATCGGCTGGGTACTTCACACGCCGGGGTCGACCGCGTCGTCGCTGCTGGCCCGCGCGGACGCGGCGATGTACGCGCACAAGAAGCGTCGTCGCGCTGACTAGGCGTTGCGCGCGCCCGCGCCCTGTGTCGCAGACACGTGAAAAACCGCGTCGCGGATGCACGCCGAATCACGATTGATTGTTCCAGCCATGCAGCCATGAGCCCTCTTCAGTGAGCTGAACACGCAGCCGATAACGTCATGGACGGGCACCCAAGTGCCGACCCCCACGGCTATCGGATCCTTCCATGCGCATCGACACCCTCACCATCGGCCAGCGCCTCGCGCTCGGTTTCGGCCTAGTACTGGTCCTGATCCTTGCCCTGACCGGCATCGGCATCCATCGCGTCATGCGCATCGACGACGGCCTGTCGACGATCAACCAGGTCAACAGCGTCAAGCAGCGTTACGCGATCAACTTCCGCGGCAGCGTCCATGACCGCGCCATTGCGCTTCGCGACGTGGTCCTGTCGGAAGACCCGGCGGTGGTCGAGGAAGCGAATGCGACGATCGACCGCTTGACCGCGGACTATGCGCGGTCGGCCTCGCCGCTTGAGGCGATGGTGGCGGATCCGGCCACCGGCGACGCCGAGGAAGCCACGCTCCTGGCCGCCATCCAGGAGGTGGAGTCGCGCACGCTTCCACTGATCGAGCGCACGCGGGCGCTGCGCGATGCGGGTGCGCTGGCGGAAGCCCGTGCACTGGTGCTGGGCGAGGCGGCACCGGCCTTCACGACATGGCTGGCGCGCATCAACGCCCTGATCGACCTGGAAGAGGCCAAGAACGCCCGCGAGGCGGAGGCCGCTGCCGCCACTGCGCAGGGATTCGCCGCGCTGATGCTGGCCCTGTCGGTGCTTGCGCTGGTCATCGGTGCGGGTGTCGCCTGGCTGATCACCCGCAGCGTCACCGTCCCGCTGCGACAGGCACTGGACGTGGCCGAGCGCGTGGGTGCGGGCGACCTGGGAAGCGAGATCCACGTCACCGGCGGCGACGAAGCCGGCCAGCTGCTGGCCGCGATGGGCCGGATGCAGCAACAGCTGGTCGCGTTCTCGCAGGGCCAGCGCGAAATCGCCGAGCGCCATGAGGCGGGCGAGATCAGCTTCCGGATGGATGCAGCCGCGTACCCGGGTGTCTACGGCACGATGGCAACGGACATCAACGAACTGGTCGCCGCGCACATCGCGGTGAAGATGCGCATGGCCGAGCTGGTCGCGCGCTACGCGATCGGCGATTTCACCGAGGACATGCCGCGCCTGCCGGGCGAGAAGGCCCGCCTCACCGTCATCATGGACACCGCCAAAGGCAACCTCACGCTCATCAGCGGCGAGATCAAGCGCCTCTCGGCGGCGGCCGCGGCCGGCGACTTCAGCGCGCGGGGCGACGCCGGACGTTTCGAGTTCGGCTTCCGCGCCATGGTCGAGGACCTCAACCGCCTCATGGCCACGGCCGATGCCAACCTGGCGCAGATCTCGACGGTGTTCGACGCCTTCGCGCGTGGCGACCTGACGGCGCGCATGACCGGCGACCACCCGGGCGTGTTCGGCCGGATCCGTGACGACGCGACCGGCACCGGCCAGCGCCTGACGGAAATCGTGCGCGGCATCCAGTCGGCCGTGGCATCGATCCACCTGGCGGCATCGGAGATTGCCTCGGGCAACGCCGACCTGTCCCGCCGCACCGAGCAGCAGGCGGCGAGCCTGGAGGAAACCTCCGCGCTGATGGACGAGCTGACCTCCAAGGTGCGCCGCAACGCCGAACACGCCGGACAGGCCAACGCACTGGTGCGCGATGCCGGCGAAGCCGCGGAGGCCGGCGGTCGCGTGGTCGAGGAGGTAGTGGCGACCATGGGCGCGATCAGCGAGTCCTCGCGCCAGATTGCCGACATCATTGGCGTGATCGACGGGATCGCCTTCCAGACCAACATCCTCGCGCTCAATGCAGCGGTGGAAGCGGCCCGCGCGGGCGACCAGGGCCGCGGCTTCGCGGTCGTCGCGGCGGAGGTGCGCAGCCTGGCGCAGCGCTCGGCGGGCGCGGCCAAGGACATCAAGTCGCTCATCAGTGGCTCGGTCGAGAACGTCGAAGCGGGCGCCGACCGGGTGGCACGCGCGGGCGAAGCCATGGGCCAGATCGTCGGCGCGGTGCGGCAGGTGACCGACATCATGGCCGGCATCACCTCAGCCTCGTCCGAGCAGCGCAGCGATATCGAGCAGGTCGGGCAGACGGTGGAACAACTCGACCACGTCACCCAGCAGAACGCTGCCCTCGTCGAGGAGGCGAGTGCGGCGGCCCGCGGCCTGCAGGACCAGGCGTCGGGGCTGGCCGATGCGGTGGCGGTGTTCAAGGTCGCGGCAGAACCGCGGTCCCTGCGTTCGGCGGCCTGAGTCCCGAACTGCGCAGCGTCACTGCACGCGGCCGAGCTCAATGCCGCCGGCGTCGCGGTGCAATTGCCGCAGGCGTCGGCCGAGCACGTCCAGGTTGTCGCGGGTGGCATCGAGCGCGCGCCGCTGCGCTTCCGGCAGTGCATCGCGCGCCGCCTCATGCAGCCGCGCGTCCTGCTGGTGCCATTGCCGGGCCTGCTCGTCGGCGCGTCGCTGGATCGCCTCGCGCTCGGCCTGCTGCGGCAGGCCGTAGCCGCCGGGCGCCATGGCGGCCGGCCTGGCGAACGCGGCATCCACCTGCATCGCCGCCTGTAGTGCGTCGCGCATGCCGGCGACGTTCTCGTCGTCGCGGTCGCGCTTGAACATCCGCCGTTTCAGCACGTCGCGCGCGAGCAGCTCCTGCTGTCGTAGCGACGCCTGTTCCAGCACCAGCAGCGCGGCGGCGGCGCGCAGGTCTGCCTGTTCGATCCACGGCGCACGCTGCACGGGCGGCAGGGCGAACCAGTCCTCCACCCGCTCAAACGGCAGCGGCATCCGTGCGGCGGCCGCGTCCAGCATCGCCTGGTAATGGGTGTCCTGCGACGGGAAGTAGTAACCGAGGCGGGTCGCCGTTTCGGGGTCATCGAGCACCGAGGCGTCCGCGATGCCGGCGCCCTGCAGGCGTCGCAGCAGCCCGGTGGGCGTGATGCTGGACAGGCCGTTGCCGGCCAGCCGCGGCACACCGTCATGCAGCAGCTTGAACGTCTCCGCCGCGCAATTGTTGCTGACGAAGTAATAGTCGCCGTCGTAGCTCCAGTGCAGCTGCGCGGCATGCTCCAGCAGGCCCCGGATCTCAGCGGCGTCCATCGCCAAGGGGATCGACTGCAGTCCGCGCAATTCCACGGCCGTGTACTCCTCCACCACCTGCGACAGCGGCAGCACGAACAGGCGCGACGGATAGCCGCCGGTCAGCCCGCGCCAGCTGGAGATCTGCACGTCGTCGACGAACGCGCGAAACGAGAGCACGCGGTGGTGGTCCAGGTCGAAACGGCAGTCCGGGCCCGGCTCGCGGCCGGGGGCGCACACGACCAGCCGCAGCATGCTGTGGCCCCAGCGGCTCATCGGGCGGCTGTTGGCCTCGGCCAGCAGGTAGTCGACCGCATGCACGCGGGCCGGGTCGAGTTGCAGCAGCGGTCCGGAGGCGCCCGCTTCCGGGACCATGGCGGCGCCCGGGTCGAGGTACGGCAGGCCGGGCGCGCATGTCGCTCCCGTGGCCGGCATGCCGAAATGCGCGGCGAAGTAGCGGTGCAGCGCGGGCCGCCGGCAGGCGTACGACGGGTCCAGCAGCAGGTGTTCCAGGTTGACCGCGACGAACTCGGCA
>MIDV01000023.1:8156-10063 GCA_001830245.1 Lysobacterales bacterium RIFOXYA1_FULL_69_10
AGGGTCGGTCAACTCGTACGGGTCCGGGCTGCGGTCGCGCATCGGGTTCTCGTCGATGCGCCCCGGCCCGAGCGCGCGCACCTGCCAGCCTGCGAGGTCCAGCAGGCGCGGGTCGCGCGAAAGGGCGCGGCCGCTGGCGCGTTCGTAGAGATGCGCGAGCTCGTGGAGCAGTGCGGCGCGTGCGGCGCGGCGGCGGTCGCTGTCATCGGGCGGCGCGCCCATCCAGTCGGCCAGCAGCGATGCCTGCAGGCGGATGCCGCCGGCGAATGCGCGCCCGTGCACGTGGGCGGGCAGGTCCTCCCATCGCACATGGACGGGGCCTTCGAGGCGCTCGCGCCAGCGCGTGGGCAGCCGCGCACCGACGTCCTCGAGCAACGCCTGGCTCGCCGCCGCCTGTCGCGGGGTCAGGCCGTCGTGTCCACCGACCAGCTCGAGCGCCGTGCCGGTGGCGGGCAGGGCCGCCAGCAGGGCGGCCGCGACCAACGCCCGCGCACGCAGGCGCCGGCGGGTCACAGCGCCAGGATGGCCTGCGCCAGCTGCAGGTCGTCGGCGTCCTGCGTGTCTTCGCGCGTTTCGCGCAGGTGGCGCAGCGCGGCCTCCAGGCGCGCGCCGCGGATGGCGCCGTCGGTGGCGACGAAGCGCGCGGCATCGTCGCGCGCCTGCAGCACGACCTTGTCGTCCCCCGAGGTGCTGCCCGACGACGCCGAGGACCCGGCCGCGGACGAACCGGCGGAACTGCCGGCAAAGCTCGAGGCCAGTGCCGGCGTGGCCGGCAAGGCAAGCAGGGCGAGGACGAGCAGGGCGGGCAGGCGGGAAGCGCGGATCATGGCGAAGTCTCGTTCGATGGGGCGGCGGGTGCCGTGCAGGCAGGAAAGGGTACCGGCCCGTCGTCGCGTCGTCCCTGAACATGCGCACGGAACGGGCGTTCGCGCCCCGACCACCCGCGCGGCGATAGCCTCGCCGGCTCTGAAAACCACGACCGGAGGCCGGTATGCACGGGTCCTATGGGCGGTTCGCCGCCATGATCGCGACATCCACGGCGGTGATGCTGGGGCTGATGTACCTCAACACCTACGCGCTCGACCACGTGTTCTGGAGCCAGACGCGGTTCTGGATGGCGCTGGTGATGGGCGCGACGATGGCGATCGTCATGCTCGCCTTCATGCTGCACATGTACCGCAACCGCACCGCGAACGCGGCGATCTTCGTAAGCGCGGCCGTGGTGCTGGCCGGCTCGCTGTACATGGTGCGCAGCCAGGCGACGGTGAGCGATGTGTCGTGGATGAAGGCGATGATCCCGCACCACTCCATCGCGATCCTGACCAGCGAGCGCGCCACGCTGCGCGACCCGCGCGTGCGCGAGCTGGCCGGCGAGATCATCGAGGCGCAGCGCCGCGAGATCGACGAGATGAAGGCGTTGATCGAGGACCTGGAGTCCGGAGGCAGTGGATCAGGCGACCAGCCGGGGTCTTGAGGGCCGCAGTGGCGCGCCCCATCTCGGGGTTTCAAGAGGCAAGTGTTGCGGAGAAGACCATGGCCACCGGTTGGGCCGGCGACGGCGCCGTTCAGGACCAGATCGACGCGACCGTAAAGGACGCGATCAAGCGTGCGCGCAGCCAGCTCCGGCAGGGGCCGGGGCTCGAGCACTGCGAAGAGTGCGAGGCCGCGATCCCCGAGGCCCGCCGCAAGGCGGTCCCGGGTGTGCGCCTGTGCGTGGCCTGCCAGGAAGCCCACGACCGGGACGAGGCCGGCGCCGGCGGTTACAACCGTCGCGGCAGCAAGGACAGTCAGTTGCGCTGAGCGAAGGCCGCGGCAGGCGCCGCTAGCGGAGGTGACGATCCAGGAAGGCCAGCAGCCGTGACAACGCCTGCTGGCCTTCGCGCGTGTCGAGGTTGAACTGGTACTCG
>MIDV01000023.1:10070-23813 GCA_001830245.1 Lysobacterales bacterium RIFOXYA1_FULL_69_10
ATGCCGGCGAGTGGTCGGCGGGGAAGAACAGCGTGTCGGTCGCCACGCCCGCGGTTTGCAGGCGCCCCGCCATCGCCACCGATTGGGGCAGCAGCGGGTCGCCATTGCCGGCGGTGACGAAGCTGGGCGGGAAGCGCCCGTCCACGTGCTGTGCAACGGATGCGAAGTCGGTGTGCGGATGCTCCAGGAAGTCCTGCCGCCCGAAGTACGCCCACAGCACGGTGCGCAGGAACCGCCCGTACTCCCCGTCGTAGTCCGGCAGCGTCAGGTCATACACGCCGCAGGCCAGCACGGCCGCGCGCAGGTGTCCCGGGTCCAGCGCCGGCGTAATGCCCAGGACCCGTGCGTACTCCGGCGAGACCGACAATTGCGCGAGTTGGGCCGCCGCGTGTCCACCCGCGGAGTCCCCGGCCAGGGCGACCCGTCGCATGTCCAGGCCGAGCGGCCCCGCATTGGCCCGCAGCCAGGCCAGCGCATCGTTGGCCTGGCGTATCGGCTCGGGGTAATGGGCACCGGGCGCGATCGAGTACTCGATTCCGACGGCGGCATAGCCGTGGGACGCCAGGATCTGCAGGTACGGTGCCACGTCCTCTTTCCGCCCCGAGATGAAGGCGCCGCCGTGTATCCAGACGACCACCGGAAGCGGGCCGTCGGCGGACGCGGGCCGGAACACGTCCAGGCGCGCATCCGGATCGCCCGGCCGGTAGGCGAGGTCGAGCCTGGAGGCGACGCCGGGCGGCACGTGGCGACGCATCGCATCGGCGGCCTGCGCGCCGCCGGCATTGAACGCGTGGCGGTACACCAGCGCCCTGGGCCACGGCGTCAGTGCGGTGGCTAGCGCGCCCAGCAGGGCCAGCGTGCCGACACCTATGAGTGCCCACTTAAACGCGCGGTTCATGCCTGCGGACCTCGACGGGCGACGGGTTCGCGGAAGGTGAGCGCATCGCGCCCTGGCGGCAAGGCCGCCGGTCGGACGCAGCGACGGCATGCCGCTGCGTCAGGCAGTCTCAGCCGGACTCGAACGCCTGCCGCTCGCGGGTGTCCAGCGCCAGAGTCGCGGTGCGGCCGTCACGTGCCGAAGCGATCGCCGCTTCCAGCACGGCCATCACCGCAACGGCCTGGCCGGGTGGCACCGGGTTGCGCGCACCGTCCAGCAGCGCCGATGCGATGCCACGGTAATACCGGGACTGGTCGCCACCGACTGCGGGTAATGCCCCCCGGACGCCATCGCCAGCGAAGTGGATCGGTGCATCGGGATCCGTGCCCCAGCCGGTGTCGTCCGGCCGCAGGCCCGAGGCCAGCTGCTGCTCCTGCAGGTCGCTGCCGTGCTTGACGACGCTGCCGCGGTCGCCGTGCAGCAGGAAGCGCGGGCCGCCGCCGGCCGCCATCAGCCCGGCCTGCAGAATTGCGCGGGCATGGCCGAAGTCGAGTACCACGTGCGCCCAGTCGATCGCGCCCGCGCCCTCGCGTTGCCGTGCGAACGAGGCCTGTACCTGCTCCGGCACGCCCATCAGGCACAGCGCCTGGTCCACCAGATGCGGCCCCAGGTCCCACCAGACGCCGCCCGCGCCGTCATCGCGCTCGCGCCAGCGGTCGCGCACCTCGGGGCGGAAGCGCTCGAAGCGCGACTCCAGGTGCAGCGGGCGGCCGATGAGGCCGGCTTCCACCGCATGCCGCAGCGCGAGGAAGTCGCTGTCCCAGCGGCGGTTCTGGAACACCGACAGCAGGCGTCCCTGGCGCGTGGCCAGGTCGCGCAGTTCGCGCGCTTCGGCCAGCGACAGGGTGAACGGCTTGTCCACGACGACATGCTTGCCGGCGTCCAGCGCGGCCCGTGCGAGGGGCGCGTGGCTGTCATGGGGGCTCGCGACAACGACCAGGTCGATGTCCGGGTGCGCCAGCGCGACGTCGGGCGGAACCACGTCAACCTGCGGCAAGCCGGTGCGGACCGCCTCCGCACGCGCCGGGTCGCGGGTCGCCACCATGCACAGCGACAGCCGTGGCTCGGCATCGATCAGCGGAGCGTGGAACACGCGTCCGGCCAGGCCATAACCGATCAGGGCGACGCGAACGGGCGTGCGTGTGGCGCGGGTCATCGGCGGTCCGTTGGGGTCGGCGAGTGGATGCATGGCGCCGAGGGTGGGCGGCGCGCCGCCACCATACCGTCACCGCAGCGAATGCCGACGACGGCGGTGGTCAAACCAGCGCGGTGACCGGCCGCCGTGCAGAATCCACAACAGCACGTTTCGCTGGAACCGCCATGAAGCCGATCGCCACCGTCCCACTGCCTGCCGCCGAGCCGATGGACGACGCCACGCGCCTGCGGCGGGCGATGGAGTTCGCCGAACGCATGGCGCGGCGCCGCACCGTGCGCGACTTCGCCGCCACGCCGGTGCCGCGTGCGGTCATCGAGGCCTGCCTGCGTGCGGCGGGCACCGCGCCCAGCGGCGCCAACCAGCAGCCGTGGCGGTTCGTCGCCGTGTCCGACCCCGGCACCAGGCGGCGGATCCGCGAGGCCGCCGAAGCCGAGGAGCGCACCTTCTACCAGCGGCGCGCACCGGAGGAGTGGCTGGATGCGCTCGCGCCCCTGGGTACCGACGCCGACAAGCCGTTCCTGGAAACCGCGCCTTGGTTGATCGCGGTGTTCTACGAGCGCTTCGGCTTTGACGCCGCAGGGGGCAAGCAGAAGCGGTACTACCCGCACGAGTCGGTGGGCATCGCCACCGGGCTGCTGATCGCCGCGCTGCATCACGCCGGCCTGGCGACGCTGACGCACACGCCCAGCCCGATGGGTTTCCTCAACGAACTGCTGGACCGGCCGCGCAACGAGATGCCGTACCTGTTGCTGGTCGTTGGGCACGCGGCCGAGGGTTGCCGCGTGCCTGCGATCGAACGGCTGGCGCTCGAGGACTTCGCCGCGTTCGTCTGAGCGGGGCCGGCGCGTCAGCTGAACAAGCTGAATTTCGCGAGGCACTTCCGTCTCACCGGGTGAGACGGGGGACAGGAGACTGGCCTGCCGGATGCGCGTGGCGGCCATGAACACCCTCGAAAAGCTGTCCATCCTGGCCGACGCGGCCAAGTACGACGCGTCCTGCGCCTCCAGCGGCGCGGGCAAGCGGCACTCGCTCGGCAAGGGCGGGGGCGTGGGCAGCACCGAGGGCATGGGCATCTGCCACAGCTACACGCCGGACGGCCGCTGCGTGTCGCTGCTGAAGATCCTGCTGACCAATTTCTGCATCTACGACTGCGCGTACTGCGTCAACCGCGTGTCGAGCAACGTGCGCCGCGCGCGCTTCGCCACCGACGAGGTGGTGCGGCTGACGCTGGGCTTCTACAAGCGCAACTACATCGAGGGCCTGTTTCTCTCCAGCGGCATCATCCGCAGCGGCGACTACACCATGGAGCAGCTGGTCGAGGTCGCGCGTTGCCTGCGCGAGGATCACCAGTTCCGCGGCTACATCCACCTCAAGACGATCCCGGAGGCTTCACCGGAACTGCTGGCCGCCGCGGGGCGGTATGCCGACCGCCTCAGCATCAACGTCGAGCTGCCCACGGAAACCGGACTGGGTGCGTTGGCGCCGGAGAAGAGCGCGCGCGGCATTCGCGGCGCCATGGGGCAGCTGCGGTGGCGCATCGACGAGTCGAAGGACGCACGACGGGCGAAGACGCCGACGCGCGCCAAGCCTCCGCGCTTCGCGCCGGCAGGGCAGAGCACGCAGATGATCGTGGGGGCCGACGGCGCTGACGACCGCGACGTACTGGATGCCAGCGTCGACCTCTATGGCAACTACCGGCTGCGGCGCGTCTACTACTCCGCCTTCAGTCCGATCCCGGATGCGTCGAAGGTGCTGCCGCTGAAGGCGCCGCCGCTGGTGCGCGAACACCGGCTCTACCAGGCCGACTGGCTGTTGCGGTTCTACGGGTTCGAGGTGGACGAGATCGCGCCGCGCACGCCGGCAGGTACGTCGATGCTGGACCTGGAGGTGGACCCGAAGCTGGCGTGGGCGCTGCGGCACCCCGAGTGCTTCCCGGTCGACCTCAACACCGCGCCGAAAGAGCGCCTGCTGCGCGTGCCGGGGCTGGGCACCCGCAACGTCAAGCGAATCCTCGCCGCGCGTCGGCACGGCGCGCTGCGGCTGGACGACCTCGCGCGACTGCGCTCGCCGCTGCGCAAGCTGCTGCCGTTCGTGCAGGTCGCCGACCACCATCCGCGTGGCGAGCTGGACCGGCCCGACCGCCTGCGCGCGCAACTGGCACCGCCGCCGCGGCAGGCGGGGCTGTTCGGATGATGCACGGCACGCACCGGGCGAGGTGACCGCGTGTATCGCATGACCGTGGTGCCGGCGTGGTCGCTGGACGCATGGCGCGATGCGGCGCGTGATGCGCTGCATGCCGGCGTGCCGCCCGACGCGCTGGACTGGGACGACGCGGACCGGCCTTCGTTGCTCGGTGCG
Source organism: Lysobacterales bacterium RIFOXYA1_FULL_69_10 (assembly GCA_001830245.1). Classification (GTDB taxonomy): domain Bacteria; phylum Pseudomonadota; class Gammaproteobacteria; order Xanthomonadales; family Xanthomonadaceae; genus Lysobacter_C. Next base: position 14,522 of record MIDV01000023.1, read on the forward strand.
TCGCTGCCGGGAGCGGACCCGGGCCGGGCGAACGCCCGCGTGCCTCGCGCGCTGCTGGCCCTGGCCGAACGCGTGCTGGCGCATCGCGACCCCCAGCGGCATGCACTGCTGTACCGCCTCACCTGGCGGTTGGCGAATGGCGAGCCCGTGCTGCTTTCCAATCCGCTGGATGCCGATGTGCAGCGTGCGCACCAGCTTGAGAAGGCGGTGCGTCGCGACATGCACAAGATGAAGGCGTTCGTGCGTTTCCGCGCGTTGCCCGGCGCCGACGAGCGCTTCGTGGCGTGGTTCGAGCCCGAGCACCGCATCGTCGACGTCGTCGCGCCGTTCTTCGCCCGCCGGTTCGCCGGCATGCGCTGGGCGATCCTGACGCCGTACCGCAGCGTGGCGTGGGACGGGCAGGCGCTCGCGTTCGGCGCCGGAGCGACGCCGGCCGACGCGCCGGGCGAGGACGCGCAGGAGGCGCTGTGGCAGACGTATTACGCGCATATCTTCAATCCCGCGCGCCTCAACCCGCGGATGATGCGGCAGGAGATGCCGCAGAAGTACTGGAAGCACCTGCCCGAAACGCACCGGTTGCCGACGCTGATCCGCGATGCCGGCGTCCGCGTGCGCGAGATGGCCGAGCGCGATGCGCAGGCGCCGCGCAAGCCGGCGATGGTGCGTGGCGCGCTGGCGCAGGCCGCCGGCGATCAAGCGGCTTTCGCCACCGTCGATCAGGGATTGCCCGGTATCGAAGCTGCCGCGCGCGCCTGCCGTGCCTGTCCGCTCTGGCAGCCGGCCACGCAGACGGTGTGGGGAGAGGGACCCTCCGATGCGCGCGTCATGGTGGTGGGCGAGCAACCGGGCGACGAGGAGGACCTCAGCGGGCGCCCCTTCGTCGGCCCGGCAGGACGGCTGCTGGACCGTGCGCTGCAGGAACTGGGTATCGACCGGGACACGCTCTACCTGACCAATGCCGTGAAGCATTTCAAGTTCGAGTTGCGCGGCAAGCGGCGCCTGCACCGCAACCCGGCCGCCAGCGAGCAGCATGCGTGCGGGCCTTGGCTGCGCGAAGAAATCCGCGCGGTACACCCAGGCGTGATCGTGTGCCTGGGCGCCACCGCGGCGCGTGCGGTTCTGGGACCAGGGTTCGGCCTGATGGACGGGCGCGGCCGGTGGCAGGCACTGGAGGACGGGATCCGCGTGCTGGCCACGGTGCATCCGGCTTGGGTGCTCCGGCAGCCGGCCGGCGCCGCGCGTGAAGCGGCGTACCGCGGCTTTGTCGCCGACCTGTGGTGCCTGGCCGGGGCCACCCCGACGGACGCGTCAATGCCGCCTTGACCTGCCGGCGCGCATGCTCGGGCTCTGCAACCGGAGCGCACCCATGACCGAACCCACCCTCGAGGTGCCTTGCCCGCACTGCGGCACCGTGAACCGCGTGCCCGAAGCCCGCCTGGCCTCATCGCCATCGTGCGGTCGCTGCCACCTGTGGCTGTTCGAGGGCGTGGCTGCACCGCTGGACGCGGCGCTGTTCGAGAAGGTCGCCATGCGCGGCGACCTGCCCGTGCTGGTGGACTTCTGGGCGCCGTGGTGCGCGCCGTGCCAGGCGATGGCGCCGGACTTCCAGCGCGCCGCCTCCGCCCTCGAGCCGCGAATGCGCCTGGTCAAGGTCGATACCGAGTCCGTGCCGGAGCTGGGCGGCCGCTTCGGCATCCGCAGCATCCCCACGCTGGTGCTGTTGAAGGCGGGGCGCGAGGTGGCGCGCCAGTCCGGTGCGATGTCGCACTCCCAGATCGTGGCCTGGGCGCGCGCTCAGGTCGGAGGCTGACCCGCGGGTTCGTCCGCCAGTGCCCGCACGCGGGCTGCGGCCTCGCGGATGCGCTCGCGGTCGTACTCCAGTACCAGCGCGTGTTCGGCACGCGCCAGCGCCATGTCCGACTGGCGCACCGCGGCTGCGATGTAACGCGCGTCGCCGGTACCCGCCAGGCTTTCCAGCGACTTCTGCACGCGCAGCGCGACCTCCACCAGCGTGGCGCCGTCGCGTGCGATCGGCACGAACACGTCCTCGAACAGGTCGTCGACGAGGATCCCCGGTACGCGGACGTTGGGGTAGGGCGTTTCCTGGGCTTCGGCGGGCGTCGGTGCCGCCCACGTCGCCAGGGACCGCGTGGCGCGCCCGAGGATGTCGATGGCGGTGCCCGGGTCGTTGACGGCCGGCGACAGTGCGCGCGAAGCGATCTCCGTCAGCACCGAAAGCCCGAAGCGCGGGTCCTGGTCGAAGGACCGCATGTCACCGACGGAGAACGCGTCGCGCACGGCCTCTTCGCCATCATTCCCGATGCTCCCGTCGATCCACGCCAACGGCCACCGGGCATCGACGTAGGTGCCCGGCGGCGAGGCCACCAGCACGCTGGCGCCGGCGCCCGACGCCCACTCCTGCAGCGCCCGCATGTCGACATGCTGCACGTAGCCGAAGCGGTCCGAAGGCACCGGATGCGCACCCTTTGGCGGCTCTAGCGGCTCGGGGAACGGGCGGCCGCCAAGGAAGGGGCGCACGTGCCGGTCGCGCAATGCGCGGGTCGCGGTGTCCTCGACCCGGTCGGCGGTTTCGCCGACCCGGCCAAGGCGGGAAACGTGGTCGATCCAGCGCAGCAGGGTGGCGACGATCACGACGATCACGAACAGCGTGACCACGTACAGCACGACGCGCCCGCGTTGGCCGTAGAGCCCTGCGTGCACGCCGATGATGCCGACCAGGCTGAAGAGGAACGAGCCGATGAAGGTCGCCAGCGCGTTTTGGGCACGCGTGTCCTCGGCCAGCAGCCGTGTCGCGCGGGGTGTGACGTTGCTGGTGGCCGATGCCAGCGCCGCGACCAGCGTGCTCAGCGAGAAGATGGTCACCGACAGCATGCTGGCGGCAATGATGTTGAGCAGGCTGCTGACCGCCTCGGCGCCGATCCGGTCCGACAGCTCCCACGGGATGTAGCGCTCGGCGACGATCGCCACCAGCGCGGTGGCGACCGCCAGTGCCGAGAAGGCGGTGGCCCGGAACCAGAGACGACGACGCGCCTGCAGCCAGAGCCACTGCAGGCGCGTCGTGATGCCGTCCTGGCCGCTCATGCGACCCGGTAAGAAGTGCGATCAGCCATCGGCCGGGGCAGGTCCGGTCGGAACAGGGCCATACGGATAGCGCTCGAAGATGGCCGCGATCGCACAGTCCGCCTCATCCGCGCGCTCGGCCGGCGTGCGCTGGGTGACGCGGCCGATGGCATCGCCGGTCCAGACCAGGTGGTTGCGGTCGGCATCGACCAGGTCGACCGTCAGCGTGCCCTCGGTGTAGCGGCTGACCTGCGCTTCGTCGTACCAGACCGGCACCGCGACGTAGGCGCGCGCGCGGTAGCTGTAGAAGAACCCGACATCGCTTCGCGGCACGCTGTAGACGTCGGTGCGCTCGCGGATCACGCCCTGGAAGTTGACCCGAAGGTCGGGATTGCTTTCGTCGAAGCGGTAGCCGCGTGCGTCCATCTCGCGACGGATCGCCGTCTTGATCCGCTGCGTCAGGTAGCTGGTGTAGCCGGACTGCTCCATCGCCAGCGGCTCATAGAACGCATAACTGCGGTACTGCGTGAAGTCGGCCTGCGGATCGAAATCGGTGCGCACGCGCGGGCCCATGGCGCAGGCGGCCAGAAGGGCCGCGGCAACCAGACCCAACAACAGGCGTACGGCGGTGGTACGGGTCATCGTCAGGCGGTTCATGGCGGCATTCTCCGGGCGGGTTGACCCGATGACGCTAGCAACGTGACCCGCGTGGGCCGTGTGAAAGCGGCGTCATCGCGCATGCGCCGGCTGATGCGTTCAGCCAGTGCCCGGTTGTCAGGGCAGTGCATCGCTCCCGCGCAGGAGCGCGATCACCTCGCCAGCCACCGCTTCGGGCGTGCGCCCGGCGATGGCGACGTGGGCGCCGCGCTCCCCGCCCGGGGCCCATTCGCCCGGATCGGTCCCGTCGAACAGGCCGACCGTGGGTACGCCCGCGGCGTCGGCCAAGTGCATCACGCCGCAGTCGGCGCTGACGTGCAGCGCCAGTGCGCTCTGCACCGCCGCCAGGCCGCGGATGTCGCTGGAAAAGAAAGTCGGGTAGCGGTCCTCCAGCATCGATCGCCCGAACGCAGGCAGCAGCTCGACGATCGCGTGGTCGGCGCAGGCCGGCTCCAGCACGCCGAGGAAACGTATCCACCACTCCTGCGGCAGGCACTTCGCGCCGGTGGCATTGGCGAAGACGCCGATCACCGGCGGCACCGCCGCATCCGCGGTCGGCACCCGGGCCTGCGGGCTGTGCGCCAGTACCGCGGCCAGCCGTTGCCGCCCGGCCTCGCGCTCGGTCGGGGACAGGCGCAGCTGCGGCGCCGGGTAGCGGCCGTAATCGGCATCCCGGCGCGCGCGGCGCAACAGGTAGACCGGCAGCGCGCCGACACCGCGCGGTGAAACGGGCACCTCGATGCCATGGTTCACGCGCGACTGCTTGGCCGACCCCATGAAGCCGAGCGAGTGGCGGGGTCGTACCAGGTTCACAAGCGCGCGCCCGGTCTGCGAACGCGGGTCGACATCGATCGCCAGGTCGTAGCCGGCGCGGCGCATCGTCCGCACCTGACGCAGCCACCTCAGTGGCTCACGGAAGGCGTGGCGCGGCAGCACGTGCACCGTGCCCAAGCCCGGGAACCCTGCAAACACCTGCGCACCCACCGGGCTGCGTGTCACCACGTCGACCTCGGCGCCCGGGTACGCCGTTTCCAGCTCGCGCAGCAGGGGCGTCACGAGGAGCGTATTGCCGAGGGTGTGGCTGACCTTGACCACCAGGATCCGGTGGATCCCGGTTGGGGGTAGCGGCTCGTCGCTGGCCGCCGAGGCGTGCGGCAGCAGGCGGTCCAGCAGCCCGCGCGACAGGCTTTGCCGCCAGCGATGCACGGTGCGGGACAACGTCAGGGGCTGGGCGTCGGACATGGCTGGGCGCGCGTGGGGATCGAGCGGGGCGGATTCTGGCATGCGGCCGGGTGATGCGATGCATCGCGTCGCCAGCGCTTCAGCATCCATGCCGGTCGGCGCCCGTGCCGAGCCGGTTGCCGTGCGCGAATGCGTGCTGAATCCGGCGTTCAGCGCGGCCGGGTGCTGTCACGCGCAGATGACCGCGGCGGTGTGAGGATCAGCGCTCATTCGAAGTCGCCGCCCCCCGGGCGGATCGAGCGCATGACCCGATCAGCAGTCGTTCCAGACGTTTCCACCTCCAACCCTTCAACTAGCGCGCCGCCGCTCCACCGTGTGCCCGGCCTTGTCGCCGAATGCCGCGAGTGGGAACTGTCCCTCGGCGACGGCCCGGTCATCGCAACGGCCGTCCATGACGGCCACGGCATGCGCCCGGGGCTCCAGCCCTACCTGGCCATCGATACGGCCACCCGACGCCGCGACGAAGACCCGCTCACCGGTGTACTGACATCGGTCGGCGACGTGCAGTTGCGCGTGCGGGCGTCGCGTTTCGAGGCGGATCTCAACCGTCCGCGCGAGCTGGCGATCTCCCGCGACCCGGCCAATACCTGGGGCATCCAGGTCTGGGACGAGAGCCTGCCGGATACCGAGATCGAACGTTCGCTGGCCTACCACGACCGCTTCTACGCCATGGTCCGCCGCCTGATGGACGCGGCGATCGACCGCTTCGGCCAGGTGCTGGTGCTGGACATCCACAGCTACAACCACCGGCGCGATGGCGCCGACGCCGAGCCCGCGGATGTCGAGGGCAACCCCGAGATCGACCTGGGTGTCACCACGCTGGACCACGGCCGCCATGGACGCCTGCTCGAGCGCTTCAGCGAAGCCTTGCGCTCGGTGCCATTGCAGGGCCGCACCCCCGACGTGCGCAACAACGTGCGCTACGACGGCGGCGGACATTTCCCGGAATGGCTGTATGCGACCTATGGCGACGCGGTTTGCGCGATTTCGCTGGAGTACAAGAAGGTCTTCATGGACGAATGGAGCGGGCAGGCCGACATTGGCGCGCTCTACGACATGCGTGACGGGCTGCGCGCGGCGGTAGCGGCGGCGCGCCCGGAGCTGTCGACATGACGGCGACGGCTGAAGCCCAGCGCGGCACGCGGACGTTGCCGCCGATTGCCGCGAAGGTCGACCGTGCGCTGGTGGACCTGGACGCCAAGGTCGACTGGCTGACGGCGCTGTCGCCCATCCACAACGATGCGCTCTGGGACGCGTTCGAGGCCAGCGGCCGACGCCACGTGCCGCCGCTCGAGTACCACCCGCTGGGCACCGATCTGCACGACGCCCGCGAGGCCCTGCTGGCGCTGCCCGTGGAGGAGATCGAGTCGCCGCTGCTGCAGGGCCTGCTGGCCGAGAAGCAGCGTGAACTGGACCGGCAGATCGAGCTGGTCCGGCTGCGCGGCACCGACGGCTTCGTCAACGCGAGCATCGACCTGTTCGGCGGCGTCGAGCCGGGCCTGAAGGCCGTGGCGCGCGAGATCCTCGAATCCACCGAATGCGCGCCGCCGCTGGAGCACGACGCCGGCATCGACGAGGTGCTGGCCGCCGTGCATGACGACCTGGCGTGGTATCGCGAGCGCGTGCCCGGCTTCAGCGCCGAGGTGGTGGTCGACCCGGACATGAGCTCGCTGATGATGGTGTCGCACGGCCGGCTCTACATCGACGACGACATCCGCCTGCCGATGGCGCGCGTGCAACCGCTGGTGCAGCACGAGGTCGGCACGCACCTGGTCACGCGGCACAACGGCGGTCGCCAGGCGCTGACGCAGCTGGAGGTCGGCCTTGCGCATTACGACCCGCTGCAGGAAGGCCTGGGCGTGCTGTCGGAATACCTGGCCGGGTTCCTGCCGGCCGAGCGCCTGCGTGTGCTGGCCGCGCGCGTGATCGCCACCGACATGGCGATGCATGGCGAGGGCATCCCGGCGATCTTCGCCGCGCTGCACGACGGCCACGGCCTGCCGACCGAGGACGCGTTCGACATCGCCGTGCGTGCGCTGCGCGGCGGCGGCCTGACCAAGGACGCCGTTTACCTGCGCGGCCTGCGCGAACTGCTGGAGTACCTCCACGAGGGCGGCGCGTTCGAGCCGCTGTTCGCCGGCAAGTTCGCCCTCTCGCACCTGGTGGTGCTGGAGCAGCTCATCGACGAGGGCTGGGTGACCCCGCCCGAGCTGATGCCGCGCTACTGGTCCAACCCCGCCACCGATGACCGCCTGGCGCACTGCCGCAGCATTCCCGTATCCCACATCTGCCACAAGGAACCGCTTCAATGACGTCGAAGACAGCGGCTGCCAAGAAGACCACCCGGCGCGCCACCGGCAAGGGTGCCCGACAGGCGCGCGACGATGCCTCCGCCCCCATGCGCCTGGGCTTCGTCGTCAATGACGTCGCCACCGAGAAGAACAACTACACGACGATCCGCCTGGCCCGCACCGCCGCCAACCGCGGCCACCAGGTCAGCCTGATCGGCCTGGGCGACTTCATCTACGACGCCGGCGGCACCATCTGCGCCCGTGCGCACCGGCCCAGCAAGACGAAGTACAAGGACGACGATGCGTTCCTCGAGGACATCCAGGGCGAGGACGCCCGCGTCGAACGCATCTCGGTGGAGGAGCTCGATGTACTCATGCTGCGCTCGGATCCGGCTGAAGAGCTCAACGACCGGCCCTGGGCGCCCAACAGCGCGCTGCTGTTCGCCCAGCTTGCCGCCGCGAAGCAGGTGATCGTGCTCAACGATCCCAACCACCTGACGGATGCGTCCAACAAGACCTATTTCCAGCACTTCCCGGAGGAGGTGCGGCCGGTCACCTGCATCAGCATGGATTCGGGCGAGATCAAGGCCTTCATCCAGGAGCAGGGCGGCAGCGCCGTGATCAAGCCGCTGCAGGGGTCGGGCGGGCAGAGCGTGTTCGTGGTGACGCCCGACAGCGGCGCCAACCTCAACCAGATGATCGAAGCTGTGACCCGCGACGGCTACGCCATCGCGCAGGAGTACCTGCCCGAGGCAGCCAAGGGCGACCTGCGCCTGCTCACCCTCAACGGCCGGCCGCTGCAGGTGGACGGGCACTACGCGTGCTTCCGGCGCTACAACGATTCGGGCGATGCGCGCAGCAACATCACCGCGGGCGGCAAGATCGAAATGGCGGTACCCGACGAGGATGCACTGCGGCTGGCGGAGATCGTCGGGCCCAAGCTGATGCGCGACGGCATGTACCTGGCCGGGCTCGACATCGTTGGCGACAAGATGATGGAGATCAACGTCGATACACCCGGCGGCATCAACATGGCCGAGGAACTGACCGGCGCCGACTTCAGCGGCTTCATTATCGAGGACCTGGAGCGCAAGGTGCGCATGCGCCGCTATTACCGCGGCCAGTTGAGCACCACCGACCTGGCGATCATGTAGCCCACCTAGTGCCGATGCCGACCCGCGAACTCGCGACGCCCGTCTACCTGGTCTACGTACCGGACCGGGCGGAGCGGTTCGCGGCGGTGTCCGACCACTACGATGCGTTCGAAGCCGATGCCGGGCTCTGGTTCGTCGCGTCGCACGCGGGCTTGTCGCCGCTCTACCACGACCTCAAGCGGCGCCTGCGCCCGGCAGGGCCGTTCGCCGTGGCGCCGCTAGGCGGAGTCCCGAAGTTCAAGCGCATGCAACCGGGCGCGCTGAAATGGATCCGCGAGCGCAGCCGGCGCACTTGACGCACGCCGGGGCTGTGCACGGCGGCTCAGTCACCCAATGCCAGCTCGCCCTTCAGTCGTGCCGCCGGCTCCAGTGTCAGCACCGTATGCCGTGAGAAGCGGCGCGATTGGGGGCCGTTCCAGCTGCAGGTCTGCGACGTGGGCTCGCCGGTCAGGAAGCACATCGGCAGCAGCACCGTGCTGGCGACGGGTTGGCCGTTGACGCGCTCGGGATGGAACGCCCAGGACAGGGCGGCCTCGCGTGCCGCCGTCGCCAGTGCGCGCGAGGGCCTCGCACCCGTGTCGTAGACCGTGGCATCGGTGACCTGGCCGCGCGCATCGACGTCCAGCCGCATGACCACCACGCCCGACTCGCCGCGCAGGCCGGCGGCGCGCGGATATTCGGGGAGCGCCATGGTGCGCGGTGCCGGGCCGGTGGTGGCGGATTCGACGTGCACGCCAGCGCCGTCCGTTCGCGTGCTGATGCGCAGCCAGGTGTCGACGTCGGCACCGCCGTTGTCGTCGACCGGCTGGAACAGCCAGCCGCGCACCTGTTGTTCCAGGGCTGTCGCTGCGTCGGGCGGAATCTCGC
>MIDV01000024.1:0-260 GCA_001830245.1 Lysobacterales bacterium RIFOXYA1_FULL_69_10
CGGAGATGCTGGACCGCGTGCCGGTGCGCCGCGCCCGCCTGCCGGACGATGCCGGCGAACGCCTGCACCGCATGGGCATCGGCGACCTGCGTACGCTGCGCGGCTTGCCCCGCGACAGCCTGCGCCGCCGCTTCGGCCTGCCGGTGCTGGAACACCTGGACCGCCTGTACGGACAGGCCGACGATCCGCTGGCGTACTACGCGCCGCCGGACCACTTCGATGCACGCATCGAACTCGGCTACGAAGTCGAGAGCCACATG
>MIDV01000024.1:278-24316 GCA_001830245.1 Lysobacterales bacterium RIFOXYA1_FULL_69_10
CGCCGTCTGGTGGGCGACCTGTGCACCTACCTGTCGGTGCGCGACGGCGGGGTGCAGCGCTTCGTCCTGCGCCTGGAGCACGAAGGCGGGCATACCGACGTGCCGGTCGGCCTGCTGGCGGCCGAGCGCGAGCCGGCGATGCTGTTCGAGCTGACCCGCAACCGGCTCGAGCGCGTGCAGCTGGACAAACCGGTGGTGGCGGTGCGGCTGCTGGCGCGCGAGTTGCCGCCGTTCGTGCCGGCCTCGCGCGACCTGTTCGATGCCCGCCAGCAGCAACAACTGCCTTGGCCGCAGTTGCGCGAACGCCTGCGCGCGCGCCTGGGCGACGACGCGGTGCATCGGGTGGCACCGGCGGGCGACCCCCGCCCGGAGCGCGCGTGGCGGCGCGTGCAGGGGGAGGGCGAGGGCAAGAGCGAACGCATCGCGCAGGCACCCGTGCGTCCGCCGCGGCCCATGTGGCTGTTGCCGCAACCGGTCCCGCTGCGCGACTTCCACCCCCGCATCGTTTCCGGCCCGGAGCGGCTGGAAAGCGGCTGGTGGGACGGCGGCGACGTGCGCCGCGACTACTACGTGCTGGAAACCTCAAGCGGCCAGCGGGCCTGGGCGTTCGCGTCGCCGGGCGAGCAGGGCGGCTGGATGCTGCACGGGTGGTTCGCATGAGCTGGGACGATGCCGTGGACGGTGTCGATCGCGACACGCCCGGTGGTCGCCCGCCACGCGCGTGGGAAGTGGCGCAGCGGCTGGGTCGGCATGCCGCAGCCAACGACGATGGCCCACGCGAGGATGCCTGGCCGGCTTATGCGGAACTGCATTGCCTGTCGGACTTCTCGTTCCTGCGTGGCGCAGCCAGTGCGGAGGACCTGTTCGAGCGTGCGCGCGATCTCGGCTATGAAGCGCTCGCGATCACCGACGAATGCTCGCTCGCCGGCATCGTGCGCGGCTGGGAGGCTTCGCGTGCGACGGAGTTGAAGCTCATCGTCGGCAGCGAATTCACCCTGGTGTGCGGACTGAAGTGCGTCCTGCTGGTGGAGACCGCCGCCGGCTACACGCGCTTGTGTGAGCTCATCACCACCGCCCGGCGCGCGGTCGACAAGAAGGGGTACCGGCTCACACGGCAGGACGTGGAACGCATCCTGTCCGATGTCGATCCCGCCGTCTGTGGCCTGTTTGCATTGTGGCTGCCGACCCGGGAGATAGACGAAGCGCAGGGACGCTGGCTGCGATCGGTGTTCGGCGATCGCGCGCACCTGGCGGTCGAACTGCACCGCGAGCAGGACGATGCGGCGCGACTGGCGCGTCTGCTCGAAAGTGCCGCACGCCTGAGGATGGTGCCGCTGGCGGCCGGCGACGTGCACATGGACGTGCGCCGGCGCCGGGCTTTGCAGGACACGATGACGGCGATACGCCACGCCACGCCGATGGCCGAATGCGGCGTGCACCTGTTCCGCAACGGCGAACGCCACCTGCGCACGCGACGGGCACTGGGCAACATCTATCCGCGCGAACTGGTCGACGCCGCGGTGCAACTGGCGCGCCGTTGCAGGTTCGACCTCAAGCGCGACATCCACTACCGGTATCCGGCCGAGCTGGTGCCGCAGGGGCACACGCCGACCACGTGGCTGCGCGAACTCACTCAGCGGGGCATGCGCGAGCGCTGGCCTGAAGGCGCGCCGGACTCGGTGGTCGCGCAGATCGACGGTGAGCTGGCGCTGATCCAGAAGCTGAAGTACGAGGCGTTCTTCCTGACGGTGGAGGACATCGTCCGTTTCGCCAAGGAGCGGAACATCCTGTGCCAAGGTCGCGGCTCGTCGGCGAATTCGGCCGTGTGCTTCGCGCTGGGCATCACCGTGGTCAATCCCGCCGAAAGTCGGCTGCTGATGGCGCGCTTCCTGTCCGAGGAGCGCGACGAGCCACCCGATATCGACGTCGACTTCGAGCACGAACGCCGCGAGGAAGTGCTGCAGTACGTCTACGGCAAGTACGGCCGCCACCGCGCCGCGCTGGCCGCGACGGTCGTTCGTTACCGCGGCAAGAGCGCGGTGCGCGACGTCGCCAGGGCCTTCGACCTGCCGCCCGGCCAGATCGCACTGCTGGCCGAGTGCTACGGCTGGGGCAATGGCGAGGCGCCGATGGAGCAGCGCCTGCGCGAGGCGGGCTTCGATCCGGAGAATCCGCTGATCCGGCGCGTGCTGGCGGTGACCGACCAGCTGCGCGGCCATCCGCGCCATCTCTCGCAGCACGTGGGCGGCTTCGTGATCGGCGATGCGCCGCTGTCCACGGTGGTGCCGGTGGAAAACGCCTCGATGGACGAGCGCACCATCATCCAATGGGACAAGGACGACCTGGAGACGATGGGCTTGCTCAAGGTCGACTGCCTGGCGCTGGGCATGCTGACCTGCATCAGGAAGGCGGTGGACCTGGTGGAAAACCATCGTGGCTTCCGACTGGATCTCGCCAGCCTGCCGAACGACGACGTAAAGACATTCGAGATGATCCAGGCCGCCGACACCGTGGGCGTGTTCCAGATCGAGTCGCGCGCGCAGATGAGCATGCTGCCGCGGTTGAAGCCCAAGGAGTACTACGACCTGGTGGTCGAAGTGGCGATCGTGCGTCCCGGGCCGATCCAGGGCGGCATGGTGCATCCCTACCTGCGCCGCCGGCAGGGCAAGGACCCGGTGACGTATCCCTCCGAGGGTGTGAAGGAAATCCTCGGGAAGACGCTGGGCATCCCGCTGTTCCAGGAACAGGTGATGGAACTGGTGATCCATGCCGGCTACACGCCTTCGGAGGCCGACGGCCTGCGCCGCTCGATGGCCGCATGGAGACGCGGCGGCGACATGGAGCCGCATCGCTTGCGGATACGCGAGCTGATGGAAAAGAAAGGCTACGCAGCGGAGTTCATCGACCAGATCTTCGAACAGATCAAGGGCTTCGGTTCCTACGGTTTTCCGCAGAGCCATGCGGCCTCGTTCGCCAAGCTGGTCTACATCAGCTGCTGGCTGAAGCGGCACGAGCCGGCGGCATTCGCCTGCGCGCTGCTCAATGCACAGCCGATGGGCTTCTACTCGCCCAGCCAGATCGTGCAGGACGCACGTCGTGGGCAGGGCGGCCGGGTGTCCATCGAGGTCCTGCCGGTCGACGTCACGGTCAGCGACTGGGACAACACGCTGGAAGGCGGCCATGTGCGGCTGGGTGTCGACGATCACGGGCAGGCGGCGCTGCGGCTCGGCTTCCGGCAGGTGGGCGGGCTGTCGGAGGAGGCCGGCAGGGCGATCATGGCTGCGCGGGCGCAACGTCCCTTCGCCGATGTCGGCGACCTGTGCCTGCGGGCCAGGCTCGACGAGAGGGCGCGCAATGCCCTGGCCGAAGCCGGCGCGCTGCAATCGCTCGCCGGGCATCGCCATGCCGCGCGCTGGGCGGTCGCCGGCATCGAACGGCAGCGTCCCCTGCTGCCCGGCAGTCCGGACGAGGACGCGATCATCCTGCCCGCGCCGACGGTGGGCGAGGACGTGACGTCGGATTACCGCATGACGGGACTGACGCTGGGCGAGCATCCGCTGTCCTTGCTGCGTGAAAGCCTGCGGCGGCGGCGCGTGGTCGATTCGCGGCAGCTGCGCGGGTTGCCGCACGGGCGCGGCGCGTTCGCGGCCGGCATCGTCACCCAGCGGCAACGGCCGGCGACCGCCAAGGGCACGATCTTCGTGACGCTGGAGGACGAGCACGGCATGGTCAACGTGGTGGTGTGGTCGCACGTGGCGCTGCGCGACCGCAAGGCCCTGCTCGGCGCACGGCTGATGGCGGTACGCGGCCGTTGGGAACAGGTGGACGGGGTATCCCACCTGATCGCACGCCGGCTGGAGGATTTCAGCCATCTGCTGGGCGGGATCCAGCCCGGTTCCCGCGACTTCCACTGATCCGCCATGCGTGCACTGGCCGCCCTCACCGACGACCTCTTCGCTCCGGCGATGCACCAGCTGGTGGATGACGACCAGGGTGGCATCCGCTACTGGCCGGCCGCCATCGAACCCGACACCGCGCGGCGCTGGTTCGATGCCCTCCGCGAGGGCGCGGCATGGACCCACCTGCAGCGCCCGATGTACGACCGCATCGTCGACGTGCCACGGCTGCTGGCGAACTACGCCGTCGGCCGCCTGCCAGCCGACCTGCCGTTGGCCGAGCTGCTGGCCTGCGTGCAGGCCAGGGCGCCGGCGCCGTACTCGCGCATCGGCATGAACCTCTACCGCGACGGCAACGACAGCGTCGCCATGCACGGCGACAAGCTGCACACGCTGGCAGCGGGCCATCCGATCACCCTGGTATCGCTGGGCGCGCCCCGGCGCATGCTGATCCGTGCCCGCGACGGCGCGCGCGAAACCCTGTCCGTGGACCTGGCGCCGGGCAGCGTGCTGTCGATGAGCCACGCCTCCCAGCGGACCCACGAGCACGGCATCCCCAAGACCTGCCGCCCGCAAGGCGCGCGCATCAGCGCGGTGTTCCGGGTACGGCCGGTCGCCACCGGGTGACGCGGCTCGTCCGGAACCGGCCACGCGCGACCACGAGAAATCGCACCCACGAAAAAGGCCGCACCCGGAGGTACGGCCTTTCGTCGTGGCCCCGAGGGACCGAATTGGTGGAGGTGGGCGGAATCGAACCGCCGTCCGAAGGCACTCCATCCCCGGTACTACATGCTTAGCTCGCCGTTAAGTCTCGTCCACCGACAGCACGGCGCGCAAAGCGCATCGGCGGACCAGCCCGCTTTGGGTTAACCGGCGACTGACGGGCAGCCATCACCGGCGATTCCGTGATGATGACCCTACGCAGCGAGCACGGACACAAGCTGTTTCGGGGCTTACGCCTTAAGCGGCGAGAGCGTAGTTGTCGTCGTTGGCAACTAGAGTTTTGCAGCTGGATTTACGAGGAAAGCTACCCCCTCGGCATGCACCAGGCGATTTCGCGACCCCCGTCGAAGCCAGTGCACCCCCGGGATCGTCATCGCTGACCCAAGCAGTATAGGGGCTGGCGGCCCCGACTCAATGCCCGCGATGGATGGCGGAAGGTGGCGTTCATCTGCGACCGACGGCACGCGGGATTGTATGCTTGCCGGCCATGTCCGCATCCGCCCAGACCCCCCATCCAGACGACGTCAGGACGGCATCGCCTTCGCGCGGCGGACACGTCCTGGCGCTCGCGGTGCTCATCGGTTCGCTGCTGATCGTCTTCGTGACCTGGCGGGCGGCCTACGAACGTGAAGTGGCAACGGCGCGGGCTCGCTTCGTGGCGCGGACGGACGAAGTGGTCTACCTGCTTCGCGAGCGAATGAGCAACTTCGAGTTGGTGCTGCAGGGCGGCTCGGCACTGTTCGCGACCGTCGCGCGGCCCAGCCCGCAGCAATGGCACTCCTATGCGGTGGGCCTGGACAGCCAAGAGCGTTTCCCGGCGCTGGTCGGCCTGGGCTTCGCGCCGTACCTCAGCCACTCCGAGTTGCCCATCCTGCAGACGCAGTGGCGCGAGTCCGGTTACGGGCTGCTGGAGGTCGAACCGCGCGGACACCGGCCGTACTACGCGCCGATCCTGCTGCTGGAACCCAAGTCGCCCGAGAACCTCGACGCGATGGGCTTCGACATGTATTCCGAGCCGACGCGCCGTGCCGCGATGCAAGCGGCGATGGAGTCGGGCGAATCGCGCCTGACCGGACCGGTACACCTCGTGCAGGACGGGGTGGACAGGGAAACCGGGCTGCTCCTGTACGAGCCGATCTACCGCGCGGGCGACCGTCCGGCCACCCGCGCGGCACGACTGGAGTCGATGCAGGGCTGGGTCTACATGCCGTTCCGCATGCAGGGCTTCGTCGACATGGCGCTGGGCGGGCTGTACGAGAACGAGCGGTTCCGCGTCTACGACGTGACCGACGGCCGCGACCAGCTGCTGTACACGACGCAACTGTCGGAAATCGAGGCGTCGCCCGCGTTCCGCCATACCCGGCACGTCGACCATTTCGGCCGGCGGTGGCGGGTGGAGTTCGACTCGCCGCCACTGGCACAGGCGGTGCCGCGCCTGTCGGGCCCCAGCGGCCTGCAGTCGCTGTTGGCGCTGGGGTTGTTCACGTCGTTGCTGATGTACGCCATCGCCTGGGTGCTGGCGCGGACGCAGGCGCGGGCGCAGACGCTGGCGATGCGCATGACGGAGGACTACCGGCGAAGCGAACAGCGCTTCCGCAGCGCGCTGGAGTACTCGGCCATCGGCAAGGCGCTGCTGGACAGCGAAGGGCGCATCGTCGAGGCCAATCCCGCACTGGGCCGCATCATCGGGCGGGACTCGGCCACCTTGATCGGCATGAAGCTGGAAGCACTGTTCGAGGACGAGGAGGCGCTGCCGATCGGCCATGGCTCGGGCGCGGAGCAGGGCGTCCACCGGGCCACGCGCCGCCTCCACCACCATGCCGGTGGGCTGCCGCGCCACGCGCAGCTCACCTATGCGCCGGTGCCCGGCAATGTCGGCCAGGACGTCACCGGGCTGGTGCAGGTCGAGGACGTGACAGAACGGCTGCGCGCCGAAGCGCGCGTCCACGCGCTCAACCGGACCCTGGAGGCCCGTGTCGCGCTGCGCACGCGTGAGCTGAGCCAGGCCAACCAGGAGCTGGAGTCGTTCGCCTACAGCGTTTCGCACGACCTGCGCGCCCCGCTGCGGGCGATCGACGGGTTCAGTCGCGTGCTGACGGAACGCTACGGCGACCGGCTCGATGACAGCGGCCGCGATTACCTGGCGCGCGTGCGCAAGGCGGCATCGCGCATGGGCGAGTTGATCGATGCCCTGCTGAAAATCGCGCGCGTCACCCGAGGCGAGCTCAAGATCGAGCGCGTCGACCTGAGCCGTCTTGCGGCGGAAGTGGTGGAGGAACTGCGCGCCGGCGACGCCAGCCATGCTCCCGAGGTCGACATCGCCCCGGGCCTGAAGGCCGATGCCGATGCCGCGCTGGTCCGCAACCTGCTGGGCAACCTGCTGGGCAATGCATGGAAGTTCACGCGCGGCACGCAGGGCCCCCGCATTGAGTTCGGGGCCACCGTCCGCGACGACGGCACGACCGAATTCCACGTCCGCGACAACGGCGCGGGCTTCCCGCAGGACTACGTGGAGAAGCTCTTCCGGCCGTTCCAGAGGCTGCACGCGCAGGAACAGTTCGCCGGCCATGGCATCGGCCTGGCGACGGTGAAGCGCATTGTCGAGCGCCACGGCGGCACCATCCGCGCGGAAGGCGCGGAAGGGCAGGGCGCCACGTTCCGGTTCACGTTGCCGGGCGAAGGCGCGACGCCCGGATTGGATCCGGCAAGCTGACGGCATCGGGCGATGAGGCCCGATGCAGGCGAGGGGTCAACGAGGCCGTGGACGCTCCGCCCCGAAGGGCTGCCAAGACCCGCGCGGCGAGCAGCCCGTATTCCCAGGTCTGCAGACGCTAGCCCCCAGCCTCCAGTCCCTAACCTCTAAATCGAGCTAGGCATTCTTGTTGTGCTGGCGCATCACGCGCTGCTTCTCGCGCGCCCAGTCGCGTTGCTTGCTGGCGTCGCGCTTGTCGTGGCTCTGTTTGCCCTTGGCCAGCGCCAACTCCGCCTTGATGCGGTTGCCCTTCCAGTACAACGCGGTGGGGATGACCGTGTAGCCATCACGCTGCACCTTGCCGATCAGCGTGTCGATCTCGTTGCGGTGGAGCAGCAGCTTGCGGGTCCGGCGCTCCTCGGCCACCACGTGGGTGGACGCGGAGATCATCGGGGTGATCTGTGCGCCGAACAGGAACATCTCGCCGTCGCGGATCACCGCGTAGCTCTCGCCGATATTGGCGCGTCCGGCCCGGATCGACTTGATCTCCCAGCCCTGCAGCGCGAGGCCGGCCTCGAAACGCTGCTCCAGGTGGTAGTCGTGCCGGGCACGCTTGTTGAGCGCGATCGTCCCGCCCGATGCGGCCTTTCCTTTATCCTTGCCGCCCTTGTTGCTGCTGTTCTTGGCCATCGCGGCATTGTCCCAGATGCCGCGTACCGGGCATAGGGAAAACCTTTACGGTCGCGACGTCCCGGCGACGTGGCCCACCTTGCAAGCCGACTGCCTCCTGACGATGCCCACGATCCGACGCTCCGCCCTGGTCGAACACTCCGCCGCCCGCATGTTCGCGCTGGTCAACGACGTGGCCGCCTACCCGCGGCGGTTCGACTGGTGCCACGCGGCCCAGGTGCTGGAGGAAGGGGAAGGGCGCATGGTCGCGCGGCTGGACCTCGGGCTGGGCGCACTGAAGACCTGGTTCACCACCGAGAACACGCTCAGCCCCCCGCACCACATCGACCTGAAGCTGGTCGACGGTCCCTTCCGGCGGCTGGGCGGCCGGTGGGAATTCCATGCGCTGGACGAGTCGGCCT
The DNA here is from genome assembly GCA_001830245.1 of Lysobacterales bacterium RIFOXYA1_FULL_69_10. Lineage (GTDB taxonomy): Bacteria > Pseudomonadota > Gammaproteobacteria > Xanthomonadales > Xanthomonadaceae > Lysobacter_C. Next base: position 8,681 of record MIDV01000024.1, read on the forward strand.
GCAAGGTCACGCTGAGCCTGGACTTCGAGCCGTCGGTCAAACTGCTGTCGCCGGCGTTTTCGATCGGCTTCCAAGCGCTGGCGGACCGCATGGTCGACGACTTCGTCCGCGTGGCCGACCGCGAAGACCTGGAATGAGGGTTGCGGTCATCCGCGCGTGGCCCGGTCGCTTCGAGAGTGTCGAAGTCGAGGTGCCGGACGGCGCAACGGTGAGCGATGCCTTGAAGGCGGCCGCAATGGATGACGACCCGGCGTGTACGGGTGTCGCCATTTACGGCGAGCGAGCCGATTTCGATACCACGTTACGTGACGGCGACCGCGTCGAAGTCCTGCGCCCACTGCAGGCCGACCCCAAGGACGCACGGCGACGCCGCGCGCAGGACCGCGCGCGGCGTTGAGTCGGAATGCTGGAGGAGTCGCGGGCCAGACGGCCGCGACTCAGTTCTTCTCGCGGGCCAGGTTGCGGCCGAACTGCTTGACGGAGTTGCGCGCGATTTCTTCGTCCTGCTCGGGGAAGTAATCGCCTTCCCAGCGCGTCAGCGCATCGTTCTCGAACCACAGCGTGAGGTTCTTGACCTCGGTCCGGCCCAGGCGGTCGGTGCGCTGGCTGGCGGTGTAATCCCAGCGGTCGTGGTGGAACGGGTCAGTGACCGACGGGCTGCCCAGCAGCGCGATCACCTGCGGCTTGCCCATGCCGACCTGCAGCTGGTCGACGTTGGTCTTCTCCAGCAGGTTGCCCTGGTAGATCGGCTGGCGGTAGACGATGCCGCAGCCGGCAGTGGTGGCGGCGACGAGGAGGACGAGCAGCAGCTTGCGCATTCGGTTTTTCACGGCAGGGCGAAAGACCGGCCGATGATACACTGGCGACCCGGCGCGAGGCCGCTGCCGGTCCCGCATTCACGCGGCATTCGGGCACAGCCACCGTACTGGTTGCCGGCGCCCACGCGCGGCGGCCCTCCACCCCACCCGGACGCGAGCTTCCCGCGCGCTCCCTGACGACCTTCCCAGGAACTTCGCCATGGAATCCCAAGACCTGCGCAACGTCGGCCTCAAGGTGACCCACCCGCGCCTGCGCATCCTCGAGTTGCTGGAGGGCACCAAGTCCCACCACATGACGGCCGAGGACATCTACCGGCGCCTGCTGGAAAAGGGGGAGGACATCGGTCTGGCGACGGTCTATCGCGTGCTGACGCAGTTCGTGTCCGCCGGCCTGGTGCTCAAGCACAACTTCGAGTCGGGGCAGTCGGTGTACGAACTGGACCGCGGCCACCACCACGACCACATGGTGGACATCGACTCGGGCAAGATCATCGAGTTCGAAAGCGCTGAGATCGAAGAGTTGCAGCGCAAGATCGCAGCCAAGCACGGCTACGAGATCGAAGAACACTCGCTGGTGCTGTACGTACGCAAGAAGCGCTGACCGACCGGTATCCGCGGGGCGTGTGACGAACCGCCCTGTTCCGTTATGTCAGCCCGCGTCGCTCAACAGGCGGCGCGCGGCGGCCCGGGCTTCCCGGGTCATTTCCACGCCGCCCAGCATGCGCGCCAGTTCGTCCTGGCGCTGCTTCGCACCCAGGGCCTGGACCTCGCTCTGGGTGACGCCGTCACTGGCGGACTTGCTGACCCGGTAGTGCGCGTGGCCCTGCGCGGCCACCTGCGGCAGGTGGGTGACGCACAGCACTTGGCGACGCTCGCCCAAGGCGCGCAGCTTCTGTCCGACGATGTCGGCCACGGCACCGCCAATGCCGGAATCGACCTCGTCGAACACCATCGTCGGCACGGCATCCAGCCCGAGCGCGGCGACTTCGATCGCCAGCGAAATGCGTGAGAGCTCGCCTCCCGAGGCGACCTTGCGCAGCGGACGCGGCGGCTGGCCGGGGTTAGCGGCCACCATGAACTCCACGCGCTCGGCGCCCTGCGGATCGGGCCTGACCGCATCCAGGGGCTCGAGCGCGACCTCGAACGCTCCGCCGCCCATGCCCAACTCGGCGATCAACGCCGAGGTGTCGGACGACAGCCGCCGGGCGGCTTCGCGACGGGTCGAGCCCAGCGCCTCGGCGGCCGCCTGCCAGGCACGCGTCGCCGCGGCGATGTCGGCGTCGAGGCCCTGCAGGCGCTCGTCCGCGCCACGCAGCGATTCGAGCTCGGCGGCGATCTCGTCGCGCTTGCCCGACAGCTGGTCGGGCGTCACGCGGTGCTTGCGCGCCAGTTCGTGCAGCCGGCCCATGCGCTGCTCCAACGTCTCCAACGCCTGCGGGTCCAGGTCCAGGTCGCCGCGGATGCGATCCAGCAGCACGGACGCCTCGTCCAGCTGGATGGCCGCGTTGTCGAGCATGGCGTCGACCTCGGTGAGCCGCGGCTCGTGCTCGGCGACTCGCTGCAGCGTGTCCCGGGCCTGTTGCAGTGCGCGGGTGATCGATGGTCCTTCGTCGCCGTCCATGACAGCGAACGCGCGCTCGCACGCCTCCAGCAGGCCGGCCGCATGCGCGCTGCGACGGTGGTCGATGCTCAGCTGCGCGAGGCTGTCGGCGTCGAGTGTTTCCCGCTCCAGCTCGGCATGCTGGTGTTCGAGCCAGCCGATCCGATCGGAGACATCGCCCTGGGCGGTAAGGCGTTCACGCTCGGCCAGCAGGTCGGACCAGCGGCCCGCGGCCTCGGCGACGGCGCGCCGCTCCGCGTCGTTGCGTGCATAGGCATCGAGCAGCGCGAGCTGGCTGGGGCGCGAGAGCAGGGCCTGATGCTCGTGCTGCCCGTGGATCTCGACCAGGTGCGAGGCAAGTTCGGCCAGCTGGCCGACGGTGACCGGGCGGCCGTTGATCCACGTCCGCGACCCGCCATCGGCACGGACCACGCGGCGGACCTGGCAGTGGCGGCCGTCGTCGCCGTCCTCGTCCAGGGCGTTCTCGCGCAGCCAGTCGGTGGCCGGCTGCGCGTCGGCGAGCGAGAACTCCGCGACCAGTTCCGCCCGGGTCGCGCCGTGGCGCACCACGCCGCTGTCGGCGCGCAGGCCCGACAGCAGGCCCAGCGCATCGACCAGCAACGACTTGCCGGCGCCGGTTTCGCCTGAAATCACGGTCAGGCCGGGTCCGAACGCCAGCTCGGCGGACTGGACGACGGCAAAATCCTTGAGCGCGAGGTGGGTCAGCATGGGTGCGGATTCTAAGGGTCACGTGTCGCACAGGGCGATCCGCTGCATGGCCCGCGACTTGCGTCGCCCGTCCGGCCCCCTTATATCCGGAGCATGCCCCGTGCCCCCTCCGACCCCAGCCAGGACCCGCGCGCGCGCCAGTTGCTGCGCACGTTGATCGGCCGGTACATCCGCGATGGCGAGCCCGTGGGCTCGCAGACGCTGGCCCGGCATGCGGGGCTGGACGTGAGCCCGGCGACGATCCGCAACATCCTGTGCGACCTCGAGGACGCAGGCCTGCTGACCGCGCCGCACACGTCCGCCGGCCGGGTGCCGACCGCGCAGGGGTACCGGCTGTTCGTCGACTCCCTCCTGCAGTTCAAGCCTCTGCCGGAAGGCGAAGTGGTGCGCCTGCGCAGCGAGTTGCCGCCGGGCTCGGGCACCCAGGCGTTGCTGGGCAGCGCCTCGGAGCTCCTATCGGCGATGACGCATTTCGTCGGTGTGGTCAGCGTGCCGCGGCGCGAGCAGTTCGCGTTCCGGCGAATCGATTTCGTGCCGGTGGACAACGAACGCGTGCTGGCGATCGTGGTGTTCGCCGACAACGAAGTGCAGAACCGCATCATCCAGACCCGCCGGCAGTTTGAGGCCGGCGAGCTGGAGCGCGTGGCCAATTACCTCAACGCGCACTTTGCCGGCCGCCCGGTGGCGGAAATCCGGACGACGCTGGTGCACGAACTGCGATCGGCTCAATCGGAGATGCAGGCATTGCTGGCGCGGTCGGTCGAGCTGGCCGAGCAGGTGCTGGCGCCGGGCGGCGACGACATGGTGCTCGCCGGGCAGACCCGGCTGATGGGCCTGAACGAGCTGTCGGACGTCGACCGCCTGCGCGAGCTGTTCGACGCCTTCGCACGCAAGCGCGAAATCCTGCAGTTGCTGGAGCGCACGGTGTCCGCGCCCGGCGTCCAGATCTTCATCGGCGAAGAAACCGGGCTCGCCCCGCTGGAAGGTGTATCGCTGGTCACAGCGCCCTACGCGGCCGACGGGCAGGTGCTGGGCGTGCTGGGTGTGATCGGCCCGACACGCATGGCGTACCAGCGGGTGATCCCGGTGGTGCAGGCGGCCGCCAGCGTGCTGGGCGAGGCATTCGCACCGCAGCCCACGCGGTGACGGACCTGCCCGCGTCCAGCCCGGGCGCTTGAAACGCCGGGGGCTGCCCCCATTGCTGGGCCACCCGCGCAACGCGCATGTCCATCAGGCCCAGGACCCGCCCGGCATGACCCATCAAGAACCGTCGATCGACCCCACCGAAAACCAGCAGGCGGACGATGCGCCGCAGTCTGGCGTTCCCGAGGCCAGCGAGCAGGCGCGGACGGCCGAACTCGAGGCCGAACTGGCCCGCCTGCGCGAGGAGGCGCTGCGCGAGCGCGCCGATCTCGACAACCAGCGCAAGCGGCTGGAGCGCGAGCGAGACTCCGCCCGCCGTTTCGCCAACGAGCGGCTGCTGTCCGACCTGTTGCCGGTGATCGACAGCCTGGAGGCCGGCCTCGGCGCGGCAGGCAGCGATGCCAGCGCCTTGCGCGAAGGCATGGAGCTGACCCTGCGCCAGTTGCTCAAGGTCACTGCCGACAACGGCCTGGTGCCGGTCGACCCGGTGGGCCAGCCGTTCAATCCGGAACACCACCAGGCCATGAGCATGGTGCCCAGCGAGGAACACGCGCCGGGGCACGTTGTGCAGGTCTACCAGAAGGGATGGCTGCTGAACGACCGCCTGCTGCGTCCGGCGCTGGTCGTGGTCAGCCAGCAGGACTGACGCGCCACGCATCCCCGCGCATGGCGCCTTGCCCTTGAAGGGCAGGGCACGAACCCCAGATAGCGGTCATCGGCGGCGTTGCCGCCCCAAATACTTCAGAGATTCGAGAGGGAGCACCACCATGGGCAAGATCATCGGCATCGACCTGGGCACGACCAATTCGTGCGTGGCGATCATGGAAGGCGGCAAGGCCCGCGTCATCGAGAACGCGGAGGGCGACCGCACCACCCCCTCCATCGTCGCCTACACCAAGGACGGCGAAGTACTGGTTGGCGCCTCTGCCAAGCGCCAGGCCGTCACCAACCCCAAGAACACGTTCTTCGCGGTGAAGCGCCTGATCGGGCGCAAGTTCACCGACGCCGAAGTGCAGAAGGACCTGGACCTGGTGCCGTACGGCATCGTCCAGCACGAGAACGGCGATGCCTGGGTGGCGACCCAGGACGGCAAGAAGATGGCGCCGCAGCAGATCTCGGCCGAAGTGCTGGCCAAGATGAAGAAGACCGCCGAGGCCTACCTGGGCGAGACCGTCACCGAGGCGGTCATCACCGTGCCGGCGTACTTCAACGATTCCCAGCGCCAGGCCACCAAGGATGCGGGCAGGATCGCCGGCCTTGAGGTCAAGCGCATCATCAACGAGCCGACCGCGGCCGCGCTGGCCTATGGCATGGACAAGAAGGGCGGCGACCGCAAGGTGGCCGTGTACGACCTGGGCGGCGGTACGTTCGACGTGTCGATCATCGAGATCGCCTCGGTTGACGACGAGATGCAGGTCGAGGTTCTGAGCACCAACGGCGACACCTTCCTGGGTGGCGAGGACTTCGACAAGCGCGTCATCGATTACCTGGTGGAAGAGTTCCAGCGCGAACAGGGCATCGACCTGCGCAAGGACCCGTTGGCCCTGCAGCGTCTGAAGGACGCCGCCGAGCGCGCCAAGATCGAGCTGTCCTCCAGCCAGCAGACCGACGTCAACCTGCCGTACGTCACTGCCGACGCGACCGGCCCCAAGCACCTCAACATCAAGCTGACCCGCGCCAAGCTCGAGTCGCTGGTGGAGGACCTGGTCAAGAAAACGATCGAGCCGTGCCGCATCGCGCTCAATGACGCCGGCCTGCGCGCCAGCGACATCAGCGAGGTGATCCTGGTCGGTGGCCAGACCCGCATGCCGAAGGTGCAGCAGGCGGTCGGTGAGTTCTTCGGCAAGGAGCCGCGCAAGGACGTCAACCCGGACGAGGCCGTCGCCATCGGCGCCGCGATCCAGGGCGGCGTGCTGGCCGGCGACGTCAAGGACGTGCTGCTGCTGGACGTGACCCCGCTGAGCCTGGGCATCGAAACCCTGGGCGGCGTGTTCACCAAGATCATCGAGAAGAACACCACGGTGCCGACCAAGGCGTCGCAGACGTTCTCGACCGCCGAGGACAACCAGTCCGCCGTGACCGTGCACGTGCTGCAGGGCGAGCGTGAGCAGGCCCGCTACAACAAGTCGCTGGCGCGCTTCGACCTCACCGGCATCGAACCGGCGCCGCGCGGCATGCCGCAGGTGGAGGTGTCGTTCGACATCGACGCCAACGGCATCGTCCACGTGACGGCCAAGGACAAGAAGACCGGCAAGGAGCAGAAGGTCGAGATCAAGGCCGGCTCGGGCCTGTCGGACGAGGAGATCCAGAAGATGGTCGCCGACGCCGAGGCCAACCGCGAGGAAGACCAGAAGTTCCACGAGCTGGTGCAGGCCCGCAACCAGGCCGACGGCCTGATCCACATGGCCCGCAGCACGATCAAGGAGCACGGCGACAAGCTGCCGGGCGAGGCGATCGGTGCCGCCGAGGCCGCGATTGCCGAGCTTGAGACGGCCATGAAGGGCGACGACAAGGCCCAGATCGAGGCCAAGAGCCGCGCACTGGAGACCGCCGCGCAGTCGCTGATGGCCGCCACCCAGGGCCAGCCCGCGGGTGGCGACGGCCAGGCACAGGCCAGCCAGGCGGCCGACGACGTGGTCGACGCCGAGTTCACCGAGGTCAAGGACGACGGGAAGAAGTAAGGCGAAGCCGGGAATGGGGAATCGGGAATAGGACGCGCGCAGTGAAGACGCTGCTCGCCTCCAGGCCCGGTTCCCCGTTCCCGTTTCCGTACCCCGACGCGCCTCGCTCCATTCCCTGTTCCCCGTTTCCGGTTCCCTGCATTACATGAGCAAACGCGACTACTACGAAGTGCTGGGCGTGGCCCGCAACGCCGGCGACGATGAGCTGAAGAAGGCCTATCGCCGTTGCGCGATGAAGCACCACCCCGACCGCAATCCCGGCGATGCCGCTGCGGAAGCCGCGTTCAAGGAGTGCAAGGAGGCCTACGAGGTGCTGTCCGACGCCGGGCGTCGACGCATGTACGACCAGCACGGCCACGCGGCGTTCGAACACGGCATGGGTGGTAATGGCGGCGGCTTCGGCCATGCCGACATGGGCGACATCTTCGGCGACATCTTCGGCAACATCTTCGGTGGCGGCATGGGCGGCGGACGTGGCCCGCGTCGCGGCGCCGACATCGGCTACGTGATGGAGCTGTCGCTGGAAGAGGCGGTGGGCGGCATCGAGAAGACCATCGAGGTCCCGACGCTGGACGCCTGCGACAGCTGCGATGGCAGCGGGTCGGCCGACGGCAAGCTCGAAACCTGCTCGACCTGCCAGGGACGCGGTCAGGTGCGCTTCCAGCGCGGCATCTTCTCGATGCAGCAGGCCTGCCCGCATTGCGGCGGGCGCGGCCAGACGATCGCCAACCCGTGCGGCGATTGCCACGGCCAGGGCCGCATCGAGGACACCAAGACGCTGCAGGTCAAGATCCCGCCGGGCGTCGACAACGGCGACCGCATCCGCCTGTCGGGCGAAGGCGAAGCGGGCCCCGCGGGCTCGCCCCCGGGCGATCTGTACGTCGACGTGCGCGTGCGCGAGCACGAGATATTCAAACGCGAAGGCGACGACCTGCATTGCGAGGTGCCGATCCGCATTTCCCAGGCCGCGCTGGGCGACACCATCCGCGTGCCGACGCTGGACGGCGAGGTGGAGTTGCGCATTCCGGCCGAGACACAAACCGGCAAGCTGTTCCGCCTGCGCGACAAGGGCGTCAAGTCCGTGCGCAGCCGCCGCCCGGGCGACCTGTACTGCGAGGTGGTCGTGGAGACGCCGGTCAACCTGACGGCCCAGCAGCGCGAGTTGCTGGAGCAGTTCGAGGGCACGTTCGTGGGTGACGGTGCACGCAAGCATTCGCCGCGTTCGTCGACGTTCCTGGATGGTGTGAAAGGCGTCTGGGATCGGATGAAATCGTCCTGAGCCAGGGCCGGTCGCAGCGGCGACTGCACAAGCAGGTATCGATGGAACGCCGTGCTGCTTCAGCGCGGCGTTCTTTCTTGCGCCGGGGGATGTAGCGCCATGTGGCCTCCCTTCGCGGCAGCGTCTGTGCCGACCGTCATCGGGCCCGGACAGGTCATGTGGGGGCACTTGGATCCTTGTCGCGCCAACCTTCCACGATTAGCCTGCGTCGATGACCGACCCCGTACGAATCCTCATCCACGGTGCCAGCGGCCGCATGGGCCAGGCGCTGCTTCGACTGGCCGCCGGCCGCGACGACCTGCTTGTCGTGGCCGCCGTGTCGCGGAGCAAGCCGACCCAGCGCGTCGTCGATGGCGTGCCCCAGTTCGCGGTGGCGGAGGCGCACGGGGTGCCGGCGTTCGATGTCGCCGTCGATTTCAGCCTGCCCGACGGGTTCGATGCGGTATTGGCGATGTGCGAGGAGCGTGGCGCCGGCCTGGTCAGCGGCACCACCGGGCTCGAAGAACGCCAGCAGCGCGCCATCGACCTGGCCGGTAACCGCATGCCGGTGCTGTGGGCGGCCAACTTCAGCCTCGGGGTCGCGGTGCTGGGCGACCTGGTCCAGCGCGCGGCCGCGGCCCTTCACGGCTGGGACTGCGACATCGTCGAATCGCACCACGTCCACAAGAAGGACGCGCCTTCCGGTACTGCGCTGGCATTGGGAGCGCGGGCCGAGCAGGGCGGGCTGCAGCCGCGCTACGTCTCCCTGCGGGCAGGTGACATCGTCGGCGAGCACACGGTCCAGTTGACCGGCCCGGGCGAACGCCTGGAGCTGGTGCACCGGGCCACCGACCGCGATGTCTTCGCCCGGGGCGCGCTGCTGGCCGCCCAGAGGCTCGCAGGCCGGCCGCCGGGGCGCTACCGCGTCGCTGACCTCTTTCTCTGATCCACCCGGGCCGCCTTGCGGCGTCTCAGTGCGGATCGAGTGTGGGCAGGTGGGCGGGAAGCTCACCGCTGCATGAATTCCGCGCTGGCGCGAGGGGCGCCGGGTCGCTAGAATTCCCGCTCGCCTGAACCCCGCTCGCCGGACCGGTCCCGCACCGCGTCCGCGCCTTGCTGCAGCCCGCATTCTGCGAGGCCTGCGCCGGGGTCAGTCAGCCCCCCGGCATCCAAGGCGACCCACGTGACTGAACTTGCACTCCTCGCACTCGAAGACGGCACCTGCTTCGAGGGCGTTTCCGTAGGCGCGCCCGGCCTTTCGGTCGGCGAAGTCGTCTTCAATACCGCGATCACCGGCTACCAGGAGATCGTGACCGACCCGTCCTACGCCCGGCAGCTGGTCACGCTGACCTATCCGCACGTGGGCAACACCGGCTGCACCTCGCAGGACGACGAGGCCGCCCAGGTCTGGTCGGCCGGCCTGATCGTGCGCGACGTCCCGCGCCGGCCCAGCAACTGGCGCAGCCAGCAGCCGCTGCCGGAATGGCTGGCCGAGCGCGGCGTGGTCGCCATCGCCGGCATCGACACCCGCAAGTTGACGCGCCTGCTGCGCGACCGCGGCGCGCAGAACGGCGCGCTGATGGCCGGGCGCATCGACCGCGAGGAGGCCATCGAGGCCGCGCGCAAGTTCCCGGGCCTCAAGGGCATGGACCTCGCGCGCGAGGTCAGCACGAAGTCCCCGTACGAGTGGACCGAGGGCCAGCTGGACCTGGACCGCAACGCGTTCGACACCGCCGAGGCGCGCCTGCACGTGGTGGCGTACGACTACGGCGTGAAGCGCAACATCCTGCGGATGATCGCCGAGCGCGGCTGCCGCGTGACCGTGGTGCCGGCGCAGACGCCGGCCGCCGAGGTGATGGCGATGAAGCCCGACGGGGTGTTCCTCTCCAACGGCCCGGGCGACCCGGCACCGTGCGACTACGCGATCGCCGCGATCCGCGAGTTCATCGCCGCCAAGGTGCCGACCTTCGGCATCTGCCTGGGCCATCAGCTGCTCGGGCTCGCCGCAGGCGCCAGCACGGTGAAAATGAAGTTCGGCCACCACGGCGCCAACCACCCGGTCCAGGACCTGGACAGCAGGCGGGTGATGATCACCAGCCAGAACCACGGCTTCGCCATCGACGAGGCGACGCTGCCGGCCAACGTGCGCGTCATCCACCGCTCGCTGTTCGATGGCTCCAACCAGGGCATCGAGCTGACCGACGCACCGGCCTTCAGTTTCCAGGGGCACCCGGAAGCCAGCCCCGGCCCGCACGATGTTTCCCCGCTGTTCGACCGATTCGTTGCGCTCATGGAGGCCAACTGACATGCCCAAGCGCACCGACATCAAGACCGTCCTGATCATCGGCGCCGGCCCGATCGTGATCGGCCAGGCGTGCGAGTTCGACTACTCCGGCGCGCAGGCCTGCAAGGCCTTGCGCGACGAGGGCTACCGCGTGGTCCTGGTCAACTCCAATCCGGCCACGATCATGACCGACCCGGAGATGGCCGACGCGGTCTACATCGAGCCGATCAACTGGCAGACGGTCGAGAAGATCATCGCCAAGGAAAAGCCCGACGCGCTGCTGCCGACCATGGGCGGCCAAACGGCGCTCAACTGCGCGCTGGACCTGGCCGACAACGGCGTGCTGGAGAAGTACAACGTCGAACTGATCGGCGCCAGCCGCGACGCCATCCGCATGGCTGAGGACCGCGAGCTGTTCCGCGTGGCAATGGCCGACATCGGCCTGGAGTGCCCGAAGGCCGAGGTCGCCAAGACCTTCGAGCAGGCCGTCGAGATCCAGGCCAAGGTGGGCTTCCCGACCATCATCCGCCCCAGCTTCACCCTGGGCGGCAGCGGCGGCGGCATCGCCTACAACAAGGAGGAGTTCGAGGACATCGCCAAGCGCGGCCTCGAGCTCTCGCCGGTCAGCGAGATCCTCGTGGAGGAGTCGGTGCTGGGCTGGAAGGAGTTCGAGATGGAGGTGGTCCGCGACAAGGCGGACAACTGCATCATCGTGTGCTCGATCGAGAACTTCGACGCTATGGGCGTGCACACCGGCGACAGCATCACCGTCGCCCCGGCGCAGACGCTGACCGACAAGGAATACCAGCGCCTGCGCGACGCCTCGATCGCGGTGCTGCGCAAGATCGGCGTGGACACCGGCGGCTCGAACGTGCAGTTCGGCATCAATGCCCGCGATGGCCGCGTGGTGGTGATCGAGATGAACCCGCGCGTGTCGCGTTCCTCGGCGCTGGCCTCCAAGGCGACCGGCTTCCCGATCGCCAAGATCGCCGCCAAGCTGGCGGTGGGCTACACGCTGGACGAGCTGCGCAACGAGATCACCGGCGGCGCGACCCCGGCGTCGTTCGAGCCGACCATCGACTACGTCGTCACCAAGATCCCGCGCTTCGCGTTCGAGAAGTTCCCGCAGGCCGATGCCCGCCTGACCACCCAGATGAAGTCGGTGGGCGAGGTCATGGCGATGGGCCGCACCTTCCAGGAATCCCTGCAGAAGGCGCTGCGCGGCCTGGAAACCGGCAAGGTCGGCCTCGACCCCACCGGGCTGGACCTGGACAGCGAGGAGGGCCTCGCCACCCTGCGTCGCGAGCTCAAGGAGCCGGGCCCGGAGCGGATGTTCCACATTGGTGATGCGTTCCGTGCCGGCATGTCGGTCGAGGACGTGCACGCCATGTCCTTCGTCGACCCGTGGTTCCTCGACCAGATCGAGGAACTGATCGCGGCCGAGAAGACTGTCGCTGATGGTGGGCTGGCCTCGCTGGATGCCGCGCGCATGCGCGAGCTCAAGCGCATGGGCTTCTCCGACGCGCGCCTGGCGCAGCTGACGGGCACCGACGAGACCGCGGTGCGCACGCTGCGCCGTGCCTTCGGCGTGCGACCGGTCTACAAGCGCGTGGATTCGTGCGCGGCGGAGTTTGCGACCACCACCGCCTACATGTACTCGACCTACGAGGACGAGTGCGAGGCCGCGCCGTCGGATCGCCGCAAGATCATGGTGCTGGGCGGCGGCCCGAACCGGATCGGGCAGGGCATCGAGTTCGATTACTGCTGCGTGCATGCCGCGCTGGCGCTGCGCGAGGACGGGTTCGAGACCATCATGGTCAACTGCAACCCGGAAACCGTGTCGACCGACTACGACACCTCCGACCGGTTGTACTTCGAGCCGCTCACCCTTGAGGACGTGCTGGAGATCTCTGATCTCGAGAAGCCCTTCGGCGTGATCGTGCAGTACGGTGGCCAGACCCCGCTCAAGCTTGCGCAGGCGCTGGAAGCCAACGGCGTGCCGATCATCGGCACCAGCCCCGACAGCATCGACCTGGCCGAGGACCGCGAACGCTTCCAGAAGCTGGTCAACGACCTGGGCCTGAAGCAGCCGCCCAACCGCACCGCCCGGAACCCGGACGAGGCGTTGGCGCTGGCCCGCGAGATCGGCTACCCGCTGGTGGTGCGTCCCAGCTACGTGCTGGGTGGCCGCGCGATGGAAGTCGTGCATGCCGATGCCGACCTCGCGCGCTATATGCGCGACGCGGTCAAGGTGTCCAACGACTCCCCGGTGCTGCTCGACCGCTTTCTCGACAACGCCGTCGAAGTGGACGTCGACATCATTGCCGACAAGGACGGCAACGTCCTGATCGGCGGCGTGATGGAGCACATCGAGGAAGCCGGCGTGCACTCGGGCGACTCGTCGTGCTCGCTGCCGCCGTATTCGCTGTCGCCGGCCACCCAGGCTCGCCTGCGCGAGCAGGTGGTGGCGCTGGCCAAGGCGCTGGACGTGGTCGGCCTGATGAACACCCAGTTCGCCGTGCAGACCGCCGCCAGCACCGGCGAGGAAGGGCTCGAGGACACCATCTACCTGCTGGAGGTGAATCCGCGCGCCTCGCGCACGGTGCCGTTCGTCTCCAAGGCGACCGGCATGCCGCTGGCCAAGATCGCCGCGCGCTGCATGGCTGGCAAGACGCTGGCCGAGCAGGGCGCGACCGACGAGATCATCCCGGACTACTACTCGGTGAAGGAGGCGATCTTCCCGTTCGCCAAGTTCCAGGGCGTGGACCCGATCCTCGGGCCGGAGATGCGCTCGACGGGCGAGGTGATGGGCGTGGGTCGCAGCTTCGGCGCGGCGTTCGCGCGCGCGCAGGAGGCCGGCGGCATCCGCCAGCTCAAGCCCGAGGGCAAGGTGTTCGTCTCGGTGCGCGACCCGGACAAGGCGCGCGTGCTGCCGATCGCCCGTGACCTGATCGAGCGCGGCTACACGCTGGTGGCGACGCACGGCACCGCGGCGTTCCTGCGCGATTCGGGCCTGGCGTGCGAGACGGTCAACAAGGTGGCCGAGGGCCGCCCGCACATCGTCGACCTGATCAAGAACGGCGAGATCGTCTACATCGTCAACACCACCGAGGGGCGGCAGGCCATCTCCGATTCGTTCTCGATCCGACGCGAGGCGCTGCAGCACCGGGTGACCTACTCGACGACCATTGCAGGTGCCCGTGCGCTGCTGCATTCGCTGGAGTTCCGTGGCACCGGCCCGGTCTGGTCGCTGCAGGAGCTGCACGCGGAGCTGGGCACGGCCTGATCCGCTCCCGGCGCAACCGGCGGCCGTTCATGGTGCCGGTTGCGCCCACCCCCGGGTGATCGTCCACAATCGGGCGACATCGGGTTCCAACCCCTTCGATGCCGGCCCCCGGGCCGGCTTCACGCATTCAAGGCCCGGCGACGTGCCGGGAAGAGGACGTTCCATGCAAGCACCCCTGACCATCCAGGGCGCCCAGCGCCTGCGCGCCGAGCTCGAGGAGCTCAAGTCGGTCAAGCGCCCGGCGGTGATCAACGCCATTGCCGAAGCCCGCGCCCACGGCGACCTCAAGGAAAACGCCGAGTACCACGCCGCGCGCGAGCAGCAGGGTTTCATCGAGGGCCGCATCAAGCAGCTCGAGGCCGAGCTGTCGCACGCGCAGGTCATCGATGTCTCCAAGCTCAACGCCGGCTCGCGCATCGTGTTCGGCGCGGTGGTCGAGTTGGCCGATACCGACACCGACGAGGAGACGCGCTACCAGATCGTCGGCGACCTGGAGGCCGACATCAAAAAGGGGCTGATTGCGGTGTCCTCCCCGGTGGCGCGTGCCCTGATCGGCAAGCACGAGGGCGACAGCGTCACCATCGAGGCGCCCGGCGGCACGCGCGAGTACGAGATCGTCGGCGTCAGCTACCCGGGCTGAGCCCGTGGCCGCCGCCTCCGCCATCCTCCTGCTCCCGCCGCGCGAGCGCTTCGGCGGGCAGCGCGTTCCGGCGGCCACCGCACGCTGGCTGGGGCGGGGCGACCATGACCCTGGCGACGGCGACCGGCTGCACGACTGGCTGGACATCCTGCCGCGCGGCTGGCCGGCCGCCGCGATCACGCGCCAGCGCGATGCCGGCGACGCCGACGGATCCACGTGGCTGCGCGCGGACCCGGTCTACATCCAACCCGACATCAATGGCGCGCGGCTGCTGTCGCACGGGGATGCGCTCGCACTGACCGCCGAGGACGCGGCCGCCTTCATGCCCGCCCTGCGGCCGCTGTTCGGCGATACCGGCATGCCGATCGATGCACCGGTGCCGACGCGCTGGTACCTCAGGGCCCCGCCGGGCGCGAAGCTGCCGGCCATGGCAGCGCCGGACCAGGCCGTCGGCATGGACCTGTTCGACCATCTGCCGGAAGGGCCGGAAGGCCGCCGCTGGCGCGCGCTGCTGAGCGAGGCGCAGGTCGCGCTGCACAACCACCCGCGCAATGCGCAGCGACAGGCCGCGGGCCTGGCACCGGTGAATTCGCTGTGGTTCTGGGGCGCGGGCAGGCTGCCCGACCACGTGACGGCCGGCGTGTCGCACGCACTCAGCGACGACGACACACTGGTCGCGTTTCTGGAGGCCGGCGGCGCCCGCGTCGAATCGCTGCCTGATCGCAGGACAGGTGCGGACACCGCGTCCGACGGACGCACGCTGATCGACCTGCGCCACGCACGCGACCTGGCGCTGGTGGACCGCGATTGGCTGTCGCCGCTGTTGGCGGACATGGCCGCGGGCCGGTTGGCGGGCTTCACCCTGGATTTCGCTGACGGCCATCGCGTGCGCGTGGCGCGGGTGCACCGCTGGCGCTTCTGGCGCCGGCCATGGTCGGTGCCCGGCGTGGCTGCTGCCGCCGTGCCGGAAGACGACCTTTGAGTACGCCGCCACGCGGCAGCGGCGTGGCCATCCGCCGCCGGGAGATGACTTCCCCAGGCGAGTGGACCGAGCAGGTGCCACCGCTGCTACGCCGCATCTATGCCGCGCGTGGCGCGCTTTGCATCGACGACGCCCGGCCGCGACTTGCGAACCTGCTGCCGCCCGACGGCCTGCTGGGGCTGGAGGACGCCACCGCGCTGCTGGCCGCCGCCATC
>MIDV01000024.1:24329-31964 GCA_001830245.1 Lysobacterales bacterium RIFOXYA1_FULL_69_10
ATATCGTCGTGGTGGGCGACTTCGACTGCGACGGCGCCACTGCATGCGCGGTCGGGGTGCGTGGGCTGCGGATGCTGGGCGCGCGCCACGTCTCGCACGCGGTGCCCAACCGCATGGTCCACGGCTACGGGCTGTCCCCGGTGCTTGTGGACGAACTGGCGGCGCTCGAGCCCGACCTGCTGGTCACGGTCGACCACGGCATCGCCTGCCATGCCGGCATCGAGGCGGCCAAGGCGCGCGGCTGGACCGTGCTGGTCACCGACCACCACCTGCCAGGCGCGACGCTGCCGCCGGCAGACGTGATCGTCGATCCCAACCTGCCGGGCGATACGTTCCCGAGCAAGGCGCTGGCGGGCGTCGGCGTGATGTTCTACGTCCTGCTGGCGTTGCGACGCCGCTTGCGCGAGTCGGACCACCCCGACGCCGGCGCGGACCTGGCCTCGCTTCTGGACCTGGTGGCGGTCGGCACCGTGGCCGACCTGGTGCCGCTGGACACGAACAACCGGGCGCTTGTCGCCGCCGGCCTGCGACGCCTGCAATCGGGGCAGGGGTGTGCCGGACTGCGGGCTCTGATCGAGGTGTCCGGCCGCGTGCCGGCGCGCCTGACCGCGGCCGACATCGGCTTCGCGGTCGGCCCCCGCCTCAACGCCGCCGGCCGTCTGGAGGACATGGCGCTGGGTATCGAATGTCTTTTGACGGACGACCTCGCGCAGGCGCGCGACATTGCGGCGACGCTGGACGCCATCAATGGCGAGCGGCGGGCCGTACAGCAGCAGATGACCGATGAGGCCGAGGCCGCGGTGTCGCGCATCGCACTGCAGGACGGGGTCGCCCCGCTGGTCGCCTGCCTGTTTGATGCTGAATGGCATCCCGGCGTGATCGGACTGGTCGCCTCACGGATCAAGGACCGGCTGCACCGGCCCGTGGTGGCGTTCGCGCCGGCCGAGCCGGGCAGTGAAGTGCTCCGGGGCTCCGCCCGATCGATTCCCGGCTTCCATATCCGGGATGCACTGGCCGACGTGGCGGCCCGCCACCCGGGCCTGGTCGAGCGCTTCGGTGGCCATGCGATGGCGGCGGGGCTGACCTTGCCGCTGGCATCGTTGGATGCATTCCGCGCCGCGTTCGCCGAGTGCGCGCGCGAGCGGCTGGACGACGTGTTGCTGCAGGCCGACCTCCACAGCGACGGCGCGCTGGAACCGGCCGACCTGTGCCGCGGCAACGCCGAGGCGCTGCGCGACGGCGGGCCGTGGGGGCAGGGTTTCCCGGAGCCGCAGTTCGATGGCGAGTTCGACGTGCTGGGCACGCGCGTGGTGGGCGAGCGCCACCTCAAGCTGGAACTGGGCCTGGGCCGCACACGCTTCAACGCGATCCACTTCGGCGGTTGGGACGGGCAGCCGGCGCCCTCGCGCGTGCGCATCGCCTACCGGCTCGAGCCGGACGACTACCGCGGCGGCGATGCCGTGCAGCTGGTGGTGCTGCACCGCGAGGCGGTGCCCTGACGGGCGCGTGCCTGCAGGCCGCCAACTGCTAGAATCCGCGGTCTTTTCCGCACCACAGCCACGGACACGAGAACGGATGATCGAGACCAATCCCGTCCGTCAGCGCATCGCCGACCTGCAGGGTCGGCTGGATGCGCTGAGGGGGTACCTTTGACTTCGATGCCAAGGTCGAGCGCCTCGAAGAAGTAAACCGCGAGCTTGAGAGCCCCGACGTCTGGAACGACGCCGAGCGGGCGCAGGCGTTGGGCCGTGAGCGCGCCGCGCTGGAGCGTGTCGTGCTCGGCAGTCGCAGCATGACGGAAGGCCTGTCCGGCGCCGCCGAACTGCTCGAGCTGGCCGAGATGGAAGACGACGAGGACACCGCGCAGGCCGTCGTCGAGGATGTCGATCGGCTCGCCCGCGACGTCGAGCAGCTGGAGTTCCAGCGCATGTTCTCCGGCAAGATGGACAGCGCCGCTGCGTTCGTCGACATCAAGGCCGGCGCCGGCGGCACCGAGGCCCAGGACTGGGCGGAAATCCTGCTTCGCATGTACCTGCGCTGGTGCGAGTCGCGCGGCTGGAAGACCGAGCTGATGGAAGCCAGCGGTGGCGACGTGGCCGGGATCAAGTCCGCCACGTTGCGCGTCGAGGGCGACTTCGCCTACGGCTGGCTCAAGACCGAGACCGGCGTGCACCGGCTGGTGCGCAAGTCGCCGTTCGATTCCGACAACCGCCGGCACACCAGCTTCACTTCGGTGTTCGTGAGCCCCGAGGTCGACGACAACATCGACATCGAGATCAATCCGGCCGACCTGAAGACCGACGTCTACCGGTCCTCCGGCGCGGGTGGCCAGCACGTCAACAAGACCGAATCGGCGGTGCGCATCACGCACGTGCCCACCGGGATCGTCGTGGCGTGCCAGACGGGCCGTAGCCAGCACCAGAACCGCGACAACGCGATGAAGATGCTGGCCGCCAAGCTGTACGAGCTGGAGATCCAGAAGCGCAACGCCGAGCGCGACGCGGTCGAGGCGACCAAGTCCGACATCGGCTGGGGCAGCCAGATCCGCAACTACGTGCTGGACCAGTCGCGCATCAAGGACCTGCGCACCGGCGTGGAGCGCAGCGATACGCAGAAGGTGCTGGACGGCGACCTGGACGAATTCGTCGAGGCCGCACTCAAGGCCGGCCTGGATGCGGGCTCCAAACGCGCCGACGCAGTCTGAGTTCCGCCTTCTGCCGGGCCGCTGGCCCGCGTGGACATCCAATCGCGGCTGAAGCCGCTCCTACATCACCGACACATTGTTTATGACCGACACCCCGACCCCGCAGCACGCCGACGAGAACCACCTGATCGCCGAGCGTCGCGCCAAACTCAAGGCGCTGCGCGGGCAGGGCATCGCGTTCCCCAACGACTTCCGCCGCGATTCCTACGCGGGCGACCTGCAGTCGGAGTTCGAAGACGCGGAGCGCTGGACCACCGAGGCGCTGGAGGGCGAGGGTCGTCAGGTCGCACTCGCCGGACGCATCCTGCTCAAGCGGGTCATGGGCAAGGCCAGCTTCGTACAGGTACAGGACGAGTCAGGCCGCATCCAGCTGTTCCTTCAGGCCAATGCGCTGGGCGAGGCGTACGACGCGTTCAAGGGCTGGGATGTCGGCGACATCGTCGGCGCGACCGGCGTGCTGACCCGCACCCGCACCGGCGAGTTGTCGGTCAAGGTCGCAACGCTGCGGCTGCTGACGAAGTCGCTGCGCCCCCTGCCGGACAAATGGCACGGCCTGTCGGACGTGGAGCAACGCTACCGCCAGCGGTATGTCGACCTGATCGTCTCGCCCGAGGCACGCGACGTGTTCGTCAAGCGCAGCCGGATTATCCGGGCGATGCGCGCGTGGCTGGATGCGAGGCGGTTCCTGGAGGTCGAAACGCCGATGATGCATTACATCCCCGGCGGCGCCACTGCCAAGCCCTTCGTCACGCACCACAACGCGCTGGACCTGGAGCTGTACCTGCGCGTGGCCCCCGAGCTGTACCTCAAGCGTCTGGTGGTCGGCGGGCTGGAACGCGTCTACGAGATCAACCGCAACTTCCGCAACGATGGTGTGTCGACCCGGCACAACCCCGAGTTCACGATGCTGGAGCTGTACGAGGCCTACGCCACCTACACCGAGATCATGGACCTCACCGAAGGCGTGATCCGCGACGTGGCGCAGGAGGTGCTCGGCACCACGGCGGTGGAGTGGGACGGCCAGGCCATCGACCTGGGGCCTGCCTTCCGCCGCTGGTCGATGACGGACGCGGTGCTGGAGCACAACCCGGAGATCACTGCGGCCGACCTGCGCGACCTCGACGCCATGCGCGCCCACTGCGCCCGGCTGAAGATCGCGGTGAAGGCCGGCTGGGGCTGGGGCAAGCTGCTGCTGGAGGTCTTCGAGAAGACCGTCGAGCACACGCTCATCCAGCCGACATTCATCACCGACCACCCGGTGGAGGTCAGCCCACTCGCACGCGCCAGCGACGCCGACCCGGAGCTCACCGACCGGTTCGAGCTGTTCATCGGCGGCAAGGAGCTCGCCAACGGGTTCTCGGAGCTCAACGACCCCGAGGACCAGGCGGCCCGCTTCCAGGCCCAGGTCGATGCCAAGGAGGGTGGTGACGACGAGGCAATGCATTTCGATGCCGACTACATCCGGGCGCTGGAGGTCGGCCTGCCGCCCACCGGCGGGTTGGGAATCGGTATCGACCGCATGGTGATGCTGCTGACGGACTCGGCGTCCATCCGCGATGTGCTGCTGTTCCCGTACATGCGGCCCGAGACCCACGGCTGACGGCATGCCGTTTGCATCATTCCCGGCAATGGAAGTGCAGGGGAGGCCGCTGTCAAGAAATTGACGGCGGGGGTATGCTCGGGACGAAACTGGCGCAGGGGGCCAAAACCCATGGATAGGCTGGCGTGAACGTCGTCATCGTCGATGACCAGACCTCGGCGCGCACCATGCTGCGCCACATCATCGAGGACATTGCGCCCGAATTGTCGGTGCATGACTTCGGCGAGTCCGAGGCGGGCCTGAACTGGTGCGAGGCCAACCAGCCGGACCTGCTCCTGCTGGACTACCGCATGCCGGGCATCGACGGGCTGGAGTTCGCGCGTCGCTTCCGTCGTCGGCCGCTCCACCGCGACATCCCGATCATCCTGGTCACCGTGGTCGGCGACGAGCCGGTCCGCCAGGCGGCCCTGGACGCCGGCGTCATCGATTTCCTGGTCAAGCCGGTGCGCCCGCGCGAGCTGCGCGCCCGTTGCCGCAACCTGCTGCAATTGCGCCAGCAGTCCGAGAACGTCAAGCAGCGCGCCCTGTCGCTCGAGCAGCGGCTGCTGTCGAGCATGCATGAGGTCGAGGAGCGCGAGCGCGAAACACTTGCGCGCCTGGCGCGCGCGATCGAATACCGTGACAGCGGCACCAGCGTGTACCTGGAACGCATGGCCCACATTGCGGGCCTGATCGCCGAGCAGCTGGGGATGTTCGAGGACGAGGTACGGATGATCGAGATGGCCGCGCCGTTGCACGACATCGGCAAGATCGCCATCCCGGACGCCGTGCTGCTCAAGCCCGGCCCGCTGGATGAGGAAGAGACGGCCATCATGCGCCGCCACCCGCGCATCGGCCACGAACTGCTGGCCGACAGCCAGAACCGTTTCATCCAGGCCGGGGCCGTGATCGCGTTGCGCCACCACGAGCGCTTCGATGGCAGCGGCTACCCGGATGGGCTCGTTGGCGAGGAGATCCCGCTGGAGGCCCGCATCGTGGCCGTGGCCGATGTCTTCGATGCGCTCATCTCCCAGCGGCCCTACAAAGAGGCCTGGGACATCGATGCGGCGCTGGGCTATCTGTATGCGCAGAAGGGGCGCCTCTTCGACCCGCGTTGCGTCGACGCGCTGGTGCGCAACCGCGCTCGCCTGGAAGACATCTGCGCGCGCTTCGCTACCCGGGCGCCGCGGAAAGGCATGGACTGAGCCGCATGAAACGTCACCTGTCCTGGCTCAAGACCCGGCTGTCGCAACGCGATGACAGCGAGCACGGACAGGCGACCATCCGCCTGATCGTGTTGGCGGTGGTGCTGGTGTACATGCTGGTGCGCGGCGCCGGCGGCACCTTGGACCGCGATGCCTACACCGACGTGCTGGCGATGGTCGCCACGGGCTTCACGGTGGGCGGCGTGCTGCTGGCGTGGATCATCGCGCGTCCCGGGACGTCGCACCTGCGCCGGGGCATCGGCATGGTGGCGGACTACGGCCTGATGGCGCTGGCCATGATCCGCATCGGCGAGCCGCTGGCCTGGGTGTACGTGATCCTGATGTGGGTGACGGTCGGCAACGGCCTGCGTTTCGGCAACCGCTACCTCGTGGTTGCCGTTGCCGCCGCGTTCGCCAGCTTCGGCAGCGTCATCACCTTCAATACCTATTGGCACGACAACCGCGTGCTGGCCGTCGGCCTGCTGCTTGGGCTGGTGGCGATTCCGTCCTACCTCTCGGGTCTCCTGCGCGCCCTGACCCGCGCCACCGACGAGGCCAGGCGGGCCAACGAGGCCAAGAGCCGGTTCCTGGCCAACATGAGCCACGAGTTCCGTACCCCGCTCAACGGCCTGGCGGGCATGTCCGAGTTGCTGGCGACCACACGCCTGGACGCCGAGCAGCGCGAGTGCCTGGGCACCATCCAGGCCTCCACCCGCAGCCTGCTGGCGCTGGTCGAGGACGTACTGGACATCTCCGCGATCGAAGCCGGCAAGCTGAGGCTCAACGTGGTGGAGTTCGATCCGCGCGAGCTGGTCGAAAATATCGGCCTGATCCTGCAGCCGCAGGCCCGCGCCAAGCAGTTGCGGTACCAGCAGGAGGTCGCGCAGGACGTGCCGACCACCCTGCGCGGCGACGTCGGGCACCTGCGGCAGGTACTGCTCAACCTGGCGGGCAATGCGGTGAAGTTCACCGACGAGGGCTCGGTCCAGCTGGATGTCGGCGTGGTGGACGCGTCACCTGAGCGACTGCGCCTGCGCTTCACCGTGACCGATACGGGCGTGGGCGTGCCCGTGGCGGCGCAGCACCGGCTGTTCGAAGCTTTCGAGCAGGCCGACGTGAGCCTGGCCCGCCGGCACGGCGGCACCGGCCTGGGCACGACGATCGCGAAGGGCCTGGCCGAGGCGATGGGCGGCAGCATCGGGTTCGAGAGCACCGAAAACCGTGGCAGCCGGTTCTGGGTAGAGCTGCCGTTCGACCGCGCCGTGGAACCGGCCAGGCCGGCGGTTGCCAGCGAGTCGCTCCGTGCTTCGCCGTTGGCGGAGGCAACCGGAAAGGTTGTCGCCGACAGTCCCGAGAACGTCATTGCGTTCTCTGACCCCTTCCTGCGCCACCGCGCGCGCGTGCGCAGCCTGCACGTACTGGTCGCAGACGACCACGCCGCCAATCGGATGGTGGTCCAGCGCCTGCTGCAGAAGGCCGGCCACCGCGTGACGTGTGTCGAAGGCGGCGAGGAAGTGCTCGATGCACTGGAACTGTCGGACTACGACGCCGTCATCGTGGATCTGCACATGCCGGGTCTCAGTGGCCTGGACATGCTCCGTCAGTTGCGCATCCTGGAGGCCGGCGGTGGCGGCCGCCGTACGCCGGTGGTGGTGCTCAGCGCGGACGTGACACCGGCGTCCATCCTGGCCTGCGAGCAGGCCGGTGCGCGGGCCTTCCTGGCCAAGCCGGTGTCCACGCCACGCCTGCTGGACACGCTGGCGGAAATCGCCTCCAACAGCCGGATCGACGGGGGCGTGCCCATGGTGACCGGGCCGCGCGACGGAGGCCGGGGCACGAAGGTTTCCATCGATGGGGTCTTCGACCCGGGCGTACTGGACGAGCTGGAATCCCTGGGCATGGGCGCGGCGTTCGAGCGTGAGTTCACCAGCCAGTGCCTGCGCGACGCTGAAGCGTGCGTCGTCGCGTTCGCCGATGCGGCGGGAGCCGCGCAACACGACAAGGCGCGCGAGCACGCGCACGCGCTCAAAGGCGTCGCGAGCAACCTGGGGTTGATCAAGCTTGCGGCGGTCAGCGGCGAGTTGATGCAGCTGCCGGATTGGCAGCTGGCGAAAGAGTGGCAGGCACGGCTGGCGCAACTGCGCGAG
>MIDV01000024.1:31974-44740 GCA_001830245.1 Lysobacterales bacterium RIFOXYA1_FULL_69_10
AGGGAAGGTCGGCGCTCGAAGCCCGTGATCGCGCGCGTGGCGCGAGCGGCAGCGGCGAGCGCTCTCCGTCCTGAGTTCCCCTTGGAGTCCCCGTTGCAGCCGCGGCAATCCGGATGGCGTCCGCGTCCGTGTTGCTGCGAACCCGCTTCAGCCGATGTTCGCCCCCGTACGACGCTCCTGCGCGCGGACGATCCGGTCCATGGTGCGCAGCGACTTGTCGCCCAGCGCCAGCGCGGTGTCGACCCATACTTCGGTGATGCCCATCAGTTCGTCGTAGCCGACCGGCTGGGCGATGCCACGCACGGCATTGAGCGCGAGGTACGCATGCGGCGTGCGCTGGTGCTGGCGGATGATGTCGTTGACCGCCGCGGTGCCTTCACCCTTGGGGACCAGCACGTCGACGACCCCGAGCCGGAACAGCTCGTCGCTGGTGTAGATCCGGCCTTCCAGGATGATCTTCTCGGCCATCTGCGGCGTCACGCGCTTGCAGAGGAACGAGTACGCACCCATGCCCGGGAACAGGCCGAACAGCACCTCCGGCAGCCCCATGTCCACGCCTTCCTCGGCCACGATGGTGTGGCACGAGAGCGCCAGCTCGAGGCCGCCACCCAGCGCATCGCCCTGCACCAGCGCGATCGTGCGGACATCGCCGCCCAGCCCGGTATGGAAATGATGGACGCCGTCGACACAGCGGCGGGCGTAGTCGAGCAGGCGCTCGCGGTTGTTCTCGCGGATCAGGCGCGAGAACAGGGCCAGGTCGCCGCCCAGGTTGAAGGCGCTGGCATCGGAGGCCAGCACGACGTGGCGCAGGCGGCCCGCCTGGCGCTGGGCGTCACGCAGGGTGATCGAGGAGAGGTAACTCCACATGTCGTCCATGAGCTCGGTTCGGAAACACGGCCGGGCTCCATGTCCGGCGTCGGCATGCATGTAAAGCCAGTGGGCGTCACCCTGCGGGTCGGATTCGACGCGAAGGGTGGGGTAGGAACGGGCGCGGTGGAGTTTCTCGATCTGGCTCATGGTGCGGTCCTCGGGGATGGCCGTCCGCAGGCATGGTGGGCGCGGCCGGCTGGGTGAAGCCCACGCGGCGATGCTACACCCGGGCATGAACCGTGCATGAAAAAGATGCGCGCAAACAAAAGGCCCCTCATGGAGGGGCCTTCCGGTGGGGCGCCAGGAAAGAGGCTGCCTAGTCGCGCAGCTCGCGCCGCAGGATCTTGCCGACATTGGTCTTGGGCAGCTCGGTGCGGAACTCCACGACCCGCGGCTGCTTGTAGCCGGTCAGGTTGGCGCGGGCATGCGCCTTGACCTGCTCCTCGGTCAGCGACGGATCCTTCTTGACGATCACCACCTTCACCGCTTCGCCGGACTTGTCGTCCGCCACGCCGACGGCGGCCACTTCGAGCACGCCCGGCATCATCGCGATGACGTCCTCGACCTCGTTCGGGTACACGTTGAAGCCCGACACCAGGATCATGTCCTTCTTGCGATCGACGATGTAGAAGAAGCCCTTCTCGTCCATCCGGGCCATGTCGCCGGTGTGCAGCCAGCCTTCGCTGTCCATGACCTGCGCGGTTTCCTCGGGGCGGTTCCAGTAGCCCTTCATCACCTGCGGACCCTTGATGCAGAGCTCGCCGACTTCGCCGGCTGGTACCAGGTTGCCTTCCTCGTCCTTGATGCAGGCGTCGGTGGACGGGATCGGCAGGCCGATCGCGCCGTTGTAGTCGGCCAGGTCCATCGGGTTGATGCAGGCGGCGGGCGACGTTTCCGTCAGGCCGTAGGCCTCCACCAGCGTGGTGCCGGTTAGCTTCTTCCAACGATCAGCGACGGAGCGCTGCACCGCCATGCCGCCGCCCAGGGTGAGGTGCAGGCGGGAGAAATCGACCTCATCGAAGCCCGGCGTGTTGAGCAGGCCGTTGAACAGGGTGTTGACGCCGGTGATCGCGGTGAATGGGACCTTCTTGAGTTCCTTCACGAACCCGGGCATGTCGCGCGGGTTGGTGATCATGTGGTTGAGGCCGCCGAACTTCATGAAGACCAGCCCGTTCGCCGTCAACGCGAAGATGTGGTACAGCGGCAGCGCGGTGATGATGACTTCCTCGCCCATGCGCACGTTGGTGCCGATCCATGCAGCAGCCTGCTGCATGTTGGCCACCAGGTTGCGGTGGGTCAGCATTGCGCCCTTGGATACGCCCGTGGTGCCGCCGGTGTACTGGAGGAAGGCGATGTCGCCGGACTGGATGTCGATGGGCTGCAGGGTGTGCTTGCCGCCCAGCTCCAGTGCGTCCTTGAAGCGGATGGCGCCGGCGATGCGGTAGTCGGGCACCATCTTCTTGACGTGCTTGAGCACGAAATTGACGATTGCGCCCTTGGGGAAGCCCAGCATGTCGCCGAGGCCCGTGGTGATCACCTGCTTGACCTGCGTGTCGGCCAGGACCTCCTGGACGACCGCGCCGAAGTTGTCGAGCACCAGGATGGCGCTGGCACCCGAGTCGGCCAGCTGGTGGCGCAACTCGCGCGCGGTGTACATCGGGTTGGTGTTCACCACCGTCAGCCCGGCGCGCAGGATGCCGAACGTGGCGATCGGGTACTGCAGGCAGTTGGGCATCATGATCGCGACGCGATCGCCCTTCTTGAGCTTCAGCTCGCCCAGCAGGTAGGCGGCGAAGCGGGCGCTGAGCTCGTCGACCTCACCGTAGGTGAGCGTCCTGCCGAGGTTGGAGAAGGCGGGGCGGTCGCGGTAGTTGGCAATGGCGTTCTCGAGCACCGAGACGATGGACGGGTATTCGTCCACGTCGATCTGCGACGGTACTCCGGCCGGGTACTGGGCCAGCCACGGACGGTCATTGCTCATTGCGATCCCCTTGGATGTGTTTCCCGGTGCATGCCGGAATTCGTTTCGATTGCGGCCGGCCAGTGCCGACGCGGCGGCCCCGGATTCGCCTGCGTACGGAGCCGTTCGATTGGAGCATAGGCTCTAGGGGCTGGCAAGGCGCGCCAGCGCGCGTCCGTGGCAGGATTGCGCGGTGACCGGATCGGGGACGACAACGATGGAATCGGTGAAGCGGATGGCGGGCTTGGGGGCACATCAGGCGTGGCTGGCGCGGGCACTCCTGCTGGGCACCTTGCTGCTGGGCGCGTGTACGCGCACGCCACCCGAGCAGCGCCTGCGCGAGGCAATGGCTGGCATGCAGGCGGCCATCGAACAACGCGATGCGGCGGCATTGGCCGACCACCTGGCCGAGGACTTCGTCGGCCCCGAAGGCATGGACCGCGACGGGGCGCGGCGCATGGCACTGGTGATGCTGCGTCGCCATCGCAGTGTCGGCGTCACGCTGGGCCCGCCGGACATCGAGCTACAGGATGGCCACGCCACCGTGCGGTTTTCAGCCGTGCTGACGGGCGGCTCGGGTGTGTTGCCCGAGTCGGCCCGCGTGCAGGATGTGACCACCGGTTGGCGCGACGAGGGCGGGACATGGCGGTTGACCAGCGCGGACTGGGAGCGGCGCCTCTGAGTGCGCTTTGATGTGTCGGGGGGACAGACTCGGGGCGATAAGGAATGCCCATCCCGTCATCCCGGCGAAAGCCGGGATACAGTTTGATCCGCCGCGGATCGTCACTGTGCGGCCGCCCATCAACGTCGCCGGAATCATGCGTTCGCAGGAATGTCGGACCAGCCACATGCATGACCGCAGCACTGCCGCGTGTCGACCCAGCCCAAAGCTCAGTCAGGAGCGGTTGACTCCGCGACGTACAAAAAAGCCCGCTTCGCAGGGGGCTTTTCAGTGACGCCGGCAAGTTGCGCCGATCTCAGTTGTGCACGCCCTCGAGCGTGGTCAGCTGCGCGTCGCGCGAACCGAAGTACACGGCAAGGTCGGAGATCTGCTGGTCGGTGAGGCCGGCGGCCTGGCTCGACATCAGCGCGTGCTCGCGCTGGCCGTCGCGGTACTGCTCCAGCGCGTGGGCGAGGTAGTCGTAGTACTGGCCGCCCAGCTTGGGGTAGGTCGCATCGATCGGGGCGTTGCCGTCGGCGCCGTGGCAGTCGATGCACGACTGGCCGGTGGCCGCGCCCTTGGCGTTGGCCAGCTGCTCGCCGGCCGCGATGTTGCCCGCAGGCAGTCCGGCGGACGAGGAGGTCGGCGCTGCGGCGGCTTCGCCCTCGGGCGGCGTCTCCGGCGAGGAGCAGGCGGACAGGGCGAGCATCGCGGCCAGCACGATCATCGCGGCGCCCGTGGTGGTGCGGGGGGTCGTCTTGGACGTCATGGTCGGCTCGCTTACTTCAGGTTCGAAAGGAACGCGGCGATGTCGGCGATGTCCTGCTCCGAAAAGCTCTGCGCCTGCGCCTGCATGGTCGGGTGGTTGCGCGTGCCGTTCTTGTAGTCGGTCAGCGCGTTTCGCAGGTACTGCGCCGACTGGCCACCGATCTTGGGCACGTGGAAGTTCGGGTAGGCGTTCTTGTAGCCGTCGATGCCGTGGCAGCCCTGGCAGGTATAGGTCAGCATCCGGCCGTTCTCCGCATTGCCGGCAGCGCTCGCCGGATCGGCGGCGGGCTGGGCGGCCGGGGCGGCGGCGGGGGCGGTGTCCTGGGCCATCGCGGTGGGGGCAATGGCACCCAGGGCGAGGCAGGCGGCGATCGTGAGCGGTCGCATCATGTCGTTGTCCGCAATCTCTTTGGCTAGCGAAGGATAATGGCTGGCTGCGCGGTGGAGCACGGCGGTGTGCCGCTGCGCACAAGTCGCCCAGTATAGCCCGCACGGTCACTGCAACGAAGCGCCCCGGTTCCGCATCCCCAGTGTTGCGGGCGGGGTGCGTCGTGTCGCGCCGGCTCGGACCACGCGATCGCCGTCGTGCCCGGGTCCGGTGGCGGCGAAGGCAGCCAGCGACCGGGTGCGATGA
Source organism: Lysobacterales bacterium RIFOXYA1_FULL_69_10 (assembly GCA_001830245.1). GTDB lineage: Bacteria > Pseudomonadota > Gammaproteobacteria > Xanthomonadales > Xanthomonadaceae > Lysobacter_C. Next base: position 36,868 of record MIDV01000024.1, read on the forward strand.
CGGCAGTCACCATGACCTTCGGCGGATGCCGTCCGCGTTACCGGTGATATACCTTCATACAACACCGACATACGCCTGTCCGCAGGCCCGTTCATGCAGCCCGCCGGCACGGCGAGGCGCGGAGCGGGGCCGGCGTCCAGGCCACTCAACAACGACACTTCAAATCGGGGCCCCCACCATGCGTCACTCCATCCTGTTCCGCGGCCGACCTGTCCTGGTTCGCGCCCTCGTCGTCGCGCTGGCCGGCGCGTTGGCGCTGTCCGCCTGCAAGGGCGGCGAAGGCGCCGCCGACGCCAAGACCACCGAGGAAACGCCGGCGGAGGAGGCCGTGCCGGTGGAGGTTGCCGCCGCCTCGCTGCGGGCGGTGGCCGCCAGCTACACGGGTACCGCGCCACTGGAGGCGCTGGGTGAGTCGCAGGTGGTGGCCAAGACCTCCGGCGTCGCGCTGCAGGTGATGGTGGAGGAGGGCGATGTCGTCCGCGCCGGCCAGACCCTGGTCAGGTTGGACGCCGACCGCGCACGCCTGCAGGCCGCGCAGACCGCCGCGCAGGTCGCCAAGCTCCAGAACAACTACCAGCGCTCCAGCCAGCTGGCCGAACAACAGCTGCTCAGCGCCAACGACAACGACCAGATCAAGTACGACCTGGCCAACGCGCGCGCGGCCAACCGCCTCGCCAACCTGGAGGTGTCGTACTCGGCCGTCACCGCGCCGATCTCCGGCGTGGTCGCCTCGCGGTCGATCAAGACCGGCAACTTCGTGCAGATCAACACGCCGATCTTCCGGATCGTGGATACCTCGCAGCTGGAGGCCGTGCTCAACGTGCCCGAGCGCGAACTGGCGACGCTCAAGGCCGGCCTGCCGGTCGAACTTTCGGTGGACTCGCTGCCGGGCCAGACCTTCACCGGGCGTGTCGATCGCGTCGCGCCGGTGGTGGATGCCGGCAGCGGTACGTTCCGCGTGATCTGCGCCTTCGAAGGCGGCGGCCTGCTGCAGCCGGGCATGTTCGGCCGCATCAGCATCGCCTACGACCAGCGCGCCAACGCACTGACGGTGCCCCGCATCGCCCTGCTTGACGGCGAGGGCGACCCGGCGGTGTTCGTGGTGCGCGAAGGCAAGTCCGCGCGCGTGCCGGTCAAGCTGGGCTACGTGGACGGGCAGTGGGTCGAAGTGCGCGAAGGCCTGAAGGCCGGCGACCAGGTGGTCGTGGCGGGCAAGGCCGCGCTGCGCGACGGCAGCCTGGTGCAGGTGGTCGGCCAGCCCAAGGCCACGCAGGTGGCCGCCGCGAAGCCGGCCGCCGCCAAGGCCGACGACACTCAAGGCAACCAGCAGTAATCCCGAGGACGACACGTGAGCGATTCCACGCACACCCCGCCGCCGCACGGGAAGGACGGGTTCGACCCCGCACTGCACCCGCCCGCACCGCCGTTCAACCTGGTCGAGTTCTCCACGCGCCGCCGCGTCACCGTGGCGATGTTCACCATCAGCTTCCTGCTGTTCGGCCTGATCGCGCTGGGCAACCTCAAGGTCAACCTGCTGCCGGACCTGAGCTACCCGACCCTGACGGTCCGCACCGAATACACGGGCGCGGCGCCGACGGAAATCGAGACGCTGATCAGTGAGCCGGTCGAAGAGGCTGTCGGCGTCGTCAAGGGCCTGCGCAAGCTCAAGTCGGTGTCGCGCACCGGTCAGAGCGACGTGGTGCTGGAGTTCGCCTGGGGCACCGACATGGACCAGGCCACGCTGGACGTGCGCGACAAGATGGAGTCGCTCAACCTGCCGCTGGAGGCCGCGCCGCCGGTGCTGCTCCGCTTCAATCCGTCGACCGAGCCGATCCTGCGCATCGCGCTGGCGGCCAAGGGCACGGCGGACGCCGGTGAAGGCGAGGTGATACGACAGCTGACCGAGCTGCGCCGCTACGCCGACGACGATCTCAAGAAGAAGCTCGAGCCCGTCGAGGGCGTGGCCGCGGTCAAGGTCGGCGGTGGCCTGGAAGACGAGATCCAGGTCGATATCGACCAGCAGCGCCTGGCGCAGCTCAACCTGCCGATCGACACCGTCATCCAGCGCCTGGGTCAGGAGAACGTCAACGTCTCCGGCGGCCGCCTGGAAGAGGGCTCGCAGCGCTACCTCGTGCGTACGGTGAACCAGTTCGCCAGCGTCGAGGAGATGCGCGACATGCTGGTTACCACGCAGGGCCCGGATGGCGGCGCGGCGCAGAGTGCGGCCGAGCAGATGGCCCGTGTCGCGGCCGCGACCGGTTCGGCCGATGCGATGGCCGCCGCCGCGTCCGTGCAGAGCACGTCGTCCGGTGGCAACGCCGTGGCCGGCGGCATGCCGATCCGCCTGCGCGATGTCGCCGAAGTCCGCCAGGGTTACAAGGAGCGCGAGGCCATCATCCGCCTGGGCGGCCGCGAGGCGGTCGAACTGGCCATCTACAAGGAAGGCGACGCCAACACCGTCGCCACCGCCGATGCCATCGAGGCGCGCCTGGCGCAGATCCGCGAGCAGGTGCCCGACGACATCGAACTGACGGTCATCGACGACCAGTCGCTGTTCATCCGCCACGCCATCAGCGACGTCAAGAAGGACGCGGTGATCGGCGGCATGCTGGCGATCCTGATCATCTTCCTGTTCCTGCGCGATGGCTGGAGCACGTTCGTGATCTCGCTGTCGCTGCCGGTCTCGATCATCACCACGTTCTTCTTCATGGGCCAGCTGGGCCTGAGCCTCAACGTCATGTCGCTGGGCGGGCTGGCACTGGCCACCGGCCTGGTGGTGGACGACTCGATCGTGGTGCTGGAATCGATCGCGAAAGCGCGCGAGCGCGGGCTGGGCGTGCTGGAAGCGGCCATCGTCGGCACCCGCGAAGTCAGCATGGCGGTCGTGGCGTCGACCCTGACGACGATTGCCGTGTTCCTGCCGCTGGTGTTCGTGGAAGGCATCGCCGGCGAGCTGTTCCGCGACCAGGCGTTGACGGTGGCGATCGCCATCGCGATCTCGCTGGTCGTGTCGATGACGCTGATCCCGATGCTCAGCGCGCTGAAGGGTCGCCCGCCGATGGCGTTCCCCGAGGAGCCCGCGCACCCGCGTTGGGAGCCGCGCTCCAAGCTGCAGAAGCCGCTGGCACTGGCCGGCCGTGGTGCGGGCGCGGGCGTGCGGGGCGTGTTCTTCGGGATCGCGTGGGCATTCGTCCGGGCATGGCGTGGCGTAGTGGCCCTCGTCAGCCCGGTGATGCGCAAGGCCAGCGACCTCGCGATGGCGCCTTACGGCCGGGCCGAGCGCGGCTACCTCAAGCTGCTGCCCGCTGCGATGGCGCGTCCGACGCTGGTGCTGGGCACGGCCGCTGGCGCATTCGTGCTGGCCATCCTGATGGTGCCGCTGCTGGGCACGGATCTGATTCCGCAACTGGCGCAGGACCGGTTCGAAATGACGGTCAAGCTCCCGCCGGGTACGCCGCTGCGCGATACCGACACGGTGGTGCGCGACCTGCAGCAGCGGCATGCCGACGAACCCGGCGTCCATGCGCTGTACGGCGTCAGCGGCGCCGGCACGCGGCTGGATGCCAACCCCACCGAGAGCGGCGAGAACATCGGCAAGCTCACGGTGGTGATGGCCGACGGCGGCAGCGAGGAAGTGGAGGCCGCCGTGACCGAGCGCCTGCGTGCCAGCATGGCCGACCAGGCCGGCGCACAGGTCGACTTCAGCCGCCCGCAGCTGTTCTCGTTCTCCACGCCGCTGGAGATCGAATTGCGCGGTGAGGACCTGGCGTCGCTGGAGCGCGCCGGACAGCAGATGGCGGCGATGCTGCGGGACAACCCGCACTACGCTGACGTCAGCTCCACGGTGGAGCAGGGCTTCCCGGAGATCCAGATCCGCTTCGACCAGGACCGTGCCGCGTCGCTGGGCCTGACCACGCGCCAGATTGCCGATGCGGTGGTCAAGAAGGTGCGCGGTGAAGTCGCCACCCGCTACAGCTTCCGCGATCGCAAGATCGACGTGCTGGTGCGGGCTCAGGAGGGCGACCGCGCGTCGGTGGAGGACATCCGCCAGCTGATCGTGAACCCGGGCAGCGCGCGCTCTGTGCGCCTGTCGTCGGTGGCCGACGTGGTCGCCACCACCGGCCCAAGCGAGATCCACCGCGCCGACCAGACGCGCGTGGCGATCGTCTCGGCCAACCTGCGCGACATCGACCTGGGCGCCGCGGTGCAGGAGGTCGAGCAGATGGTGGCCGCCAACCCGCTCACCGACGTGCAGATGCACATCGGCGGGCAGGGCGAGGAGCTGGCGCAGTCGCTGAACTCGCTGCTGTTCGCCTTCGGGCTGGCCATCTTCCTGGTCTACCTGGTGATGGCGTCGCAGTTCGAGTCGCTGCTGCACCCGTTCGTGATCCTGTTCACCATCCCGCTGGCGATGGTGGGCGCGGTGCTGGCGCTGCTGGTGACCGGCAACACGATCTCGGTGGTGGTCTTCATCGGCCTGATCCTGCTGGTGGGCCTGGTGACCAAGAACGCGATCATCCTGATCGACAAGGTCAACCAGCTGCGCGAGGCCGGCGTGGCCAAGCGCGAGGCGCTGGTGGAGGGCGCGCGCTCGCGCCTGCGTCCGATCATCATGACCACGCTGTGCACGCTGTTCGGCTTCCTGCCGCTGGCCGTTGCCATGGGCGAGGGCGCGGAGGTCCGCTCGCCGATGGCGATCACCGTGATCGGCGGCCTGCTGGTATCGACGCTGCTGACGCTGGTGGTGATCCCGGTGGTGTACGACCTGCTGGACCGCCGCGCCGACGAGCACTACCTGGCCCGCGCGCGTCGCGCCAAGCTGCAGGACGCGCCGTCGGGTGACACCGGGACCGCTTCGATTGGAGACCAGCCTGCATGAGCATCGCCGAGCTCAGCCTGAGACGTCCGGTCACGACGGTGATGCTGTTCGTGTCGATGTTCGTGGTCGGCCTGATCGCGGCGATCCGGCTTCCGCTGGAAGCCCTGCCGGACGTGTCGGCGCCGTTCCTGTTCGTGCAGATGCCGTACGCCGGTTCCACTCCGGAAGAGGTCGAGCGCGAGATCCTGCGCCCGACCGAGGAAGCGCTGGCGACGATGCCGGGCATCAAGCGTATGGAAGGGCGCGCGCGCTCGGACGGCGCCAGCCTGCCGATCGAGTTCTCGGACTGGGACAAGGACATCGCGATCACCGCCTCGGAGGCGCGTGAGCGCATCGACGCGATCCGCGACGAACTGCCCGAGGACTTCCAGCGCTACTTCGTCTTCAAGTTCTCCACCAGCGATGAAGCCGTCCTGCGTGTCCGGCTGGCAGCCGACACCGACCTGACCGGTGCCTACGACCTGATCGACCGCACCATGAAGCGGCGCATCGACCGCATTCCCGGCGTGGCGCGGGTGGAAATCAGTGGCGCGCCGCCGAACGAAGTCGAGATCGCCATCGATCCCGAGCGGCTGTCGGCGCACAACCTGGTGCTCAACGACCTGACGCAGCGCCTGCAGGCGGTCAACTTCTCGGTGTCGGCAGGGCAGATCGATGACGCCGGACGGCGCCTTCGCGTCCAGCCGGTCGGTGAGCTGGAAAACCTCGAGCAACTGCGCGACCTCGTGATCGCCGACAGCGGCCTGCGCCTGGGCGACATCGCCGAGGTGCGGCTCAAGCCCGCGCGCATGGACTACGGACGCCGCCTGGACGGGCGGGCCGCCGTGGGCCTGGACATCTTCAAGGAGCGCAACGCCAACCTGGTGGAGGTGTCCAACGCGGTCATGGCCGAGGTCGCCGAGATCCAGCAGGACCCGGAACTGCGCGGCATCGACTTCAAGGTGATCCAGAACCAGGGCGAAGATGTGACCTCGTCGCTGCTGGAACTGGCCGAGGCGGGCGGCATCGGCCTGTTGCTGTCGATCGCGGTGCTGTTCTTCTTCCTGCGCCATTGGCCATCGACGCTGATGGTGACGCTGGCGATCCCGATCTGTTTCGTGATGACGCTGGGCTTCATGTACTTCGCCGGCGTCACGCTCAACATCCTGTCGCTGATGGGCCTGCTGCTGGCCGTCGGCATGCTGGTCGACAACGCCGTCGTGGTGGTGGAGAGCATCTACCAGGAACGCGAGCGCATGCCCGACCAGCCCGTGCAGGCCTCGATCATCGGCACGCGCAACGTGGCGATCGCGCTGTCGGCCGGCACCTTGTGCCACTGCATCGTGTTCGTGCCCAACCTGTTGGGCGAGACCAACAACATCAGCATCTTCATGTCGCAGATCGCGATCACCATCTCGGTGTCGCTGCTGGCGTCGTGGCTGGTGGCCGTCAGCCTGATCCCGATGCTGTCGGCGCGCATGAAGACGCCGCCGGCGGTCGCCGCCCAGGGCGGCGTGATCCGGCGCCTGCAGTCCCGCTATGCCGGCTTCCTGCGCTGGACGCTGGAGCACCGCGGCTGGAGCGTGATCGGCATCGTGCTGATCGTCGCATTGAGCTTGGTGCCGATGACGCAGACCAAGTTCGACATGTTCGGCGGTGGCGGCGGCAACGAGGCGTACCTGTTCTACCAGTGGAAGGGCAGCTACACAAAGGAGCAGATGTCCGACGAAGTGCTTCGTGTGGAGGACTTCCTGGACGAGAACCGCGAGCGGTTCGGCATCACGCAGGTGTACTCGTACTTCAGTGAGCAGGGCGATGCGGGCACGATGATCACCTTCGACGACGACGTGGGCGACACGAAGCCGTTGACGGACGAAATCAGCAAGGAACTGCCCAAGTCGGCCCGCACCGAGCTGGGGTTCCGGGGTGACGGCAACCAGGGCGGCGGACCGGGCCAGCTGGTGCAGGTGCAGCTGGTGGGCGATTCGACGCAGGTCCTCACCGAACTGGCCGACGACATCGTGCCGATCCTCTCGCGTCGATCCGAGCTGCGCGACGTGCGCGTGGATGCCGGCGACCAGAATACCGAGCTCAACGTCCGCGTCGACCGCGAGCGCGCGGCCTCGTTCGGCTTTACGTCGCAGCAGGTCGCCACCTTCGTCGGATTGGCCCTGCGCGGTGCGCAGCTGCGCGAGTTCAACCGTGGCGACACCGAGGTGCCGGTGTGGGTCCGCTTCTCCGGGGCCGACAACTACGGCATCGAGGACATCGGCGGCTTCATGGTGCGCTCGCCCGACGGCCGGACCGTGCCGCTACTGGCGATGGTGGACCTGGACGTGGCGCCGTCCGCGACACAGATCAGCCGCACGAACCGCCAGACCACCCTGACCATCCAGGCCAACCTCAATGGCGAAACCACCGTCCCGGATGCGCGCAAGGCGATGGAGGAGGCGCTGGGTGCGATTTCGTTCCCCGCCGGCTACGGCTACAGCTTCGACGGCAGCGCGTTCCAGAACGATCAGGAGGCCAGCCAGCAGATGATGTTCAACCTGCTGATCGCGCTGGTGATGATCTACGTGGTGATGGCCGCGGTGTTCGAGTCGCTGCTGTTCCCGTCGGCGATCATGAGCTGCGTGCTGTTCTCGGTGTTCGGCGTGTTCTGGCTGTTCTGGCTGACCGGCACCACGTTCTCGGTAATGGCCTTCATCGGCATCCTGGTGCTGATGGGCGTGGTGGTGAACAACGGCATCGTGATGGTGGAGCACATCAACAACCTGCGCCGCCGCGGCCTGTCGCGCACCGACGCGCTGGTTGAAGGCAGCCGCGAACGCCTGCGTCCGATCATGATGACCATGGGCACGGCAATCCTGGCGATGGTGCCGATCTCCTTCAGCGATACGGTGCTGCTGGGCGGCCTGACCTATTCGCCGATGGCACGTGCGGTGGCCGGTGGCCTGGCGTTCTCGACGGTGGTCAGCCTGCTGTTCCTGCCGACCATCTACGCCATCCTCGACG